>JAIUMG010000207.1 GCA_022565655.1 Alkalimonas sp. | reverse complement strand
ACAACTTGGTAAAAAGGACGCTTTTTCGCGCCACCACGTTGTAAACGAATAGTTACCATACCGTCCTCTAAAAATTATCGTTCAGGTTTTAAAAAACAACAACACCTCCGACGGTTCGGAGGGCTGGTGCATTGTACGGATTTTCACTCCGATTGCAAGGAATTTCGCGGCTTATCGGGGGGGCAACATACCTGGTGGTAACTTGCCACCCATGCCACGCATCATCTTCGCCAGACCGCCTTTACCAGACATCTGCTTCATCATCTTCTGCATTTGGCTGAACTGCTTCAACAGCTTATTGACCTCTTGCACCTGATTGCCAGAGCCCGCTGCAATACGCTTTTTACGCGACCCTTTGATTAAATCGGGATATTGCCGCTCTTTTGGCGTCATCGAGTTAATAATAGCTTCCATTCGGACAAACTGCTTGTCATCCATCTGGCTGGCCGCACCAGCTGGCAGGTTTTTCATGCCTGGTAGCTTATCCATCATCGACATCATGCCGCCCATATTACGCATCTGGCTCAGCTGATCACGAAAGTCCTCCAGGCTAAAGCCTTTGCCTTTCATCATCTTCTGGGCCACTTTGGCCGCTTTATCTTTATCGACTTTTTGCTCGATATCTTCGATCAAACTAAGCACATCGCCCATACCAAGGATACGCGATGCAATGCGATCGGGATGAAACGGCTCCAGCGCATCGACTTTCTCACCCATACCAATAAACTTGATTGGCTTACCAGTAATATGACGTATGGATAACGCCGCACCACCGCGGGCATCACCATCGGCTTTGGTCAGGATCACCCCGGTCAGTGGCAACGCATCGTTAAAGGCTTTGGCTGTATTGGCTGCATCCTGACCGGTCATAGCATCAACCACAAACAGGGTCTCGATTGGCTTCACCGCTGCATGCAATGCCTGAATTTCGGCCATCATGCTGTCATCGACATGCAAGCGACCAGCGGTATCGACCAACAACACATCAAATAACTTGGTTCGCGCATGAGCAATGGCACTATTGACGATATCCACCGGCTGCTGTGAAATATCGCTTGGGAAGCACTCGACTCCCACTTCAGTTGCCAGAGTCTCTAACTGTTTAATCGCTGCCGGGCGATACACGTCAGCACTAACCACCAGTACTTTTTTCTTTTTGCGCTGCGTTAAATAACGCGCCAATTTAGCAACTGAGGTGGTTTTACCTGCCCCTTGCAAGCCCGCCATCAGCACCACGGCTGGGGGTTGGGTATTTAAAGCCAACTCTTCATTGGCTTCTCCCATGGCTTCTTCCAGCGCTTTACGCACAATCTTGATGAATTCCTGGCCGGGAGTCAGACTTTTACTGACTTCCAGGCCAACCGCTTTTTCTTTCACCTGACTGACAAAGTCACGCACCACAGGTAAAGCAACATCCGCTTCCAACAGAGCCATGCGAACTTCACGCAAGGTCTCTTTAACATTATCTTCGGTCAGACGACCCCGGCCACTGATATTTTTCAGTGTTTTGGTCAGGCGATCGGACAAATTATCAAACATGGTCACTACCTTGAATCATCACATTACCTGATAGTATACCTGACTCACTGCATGCAGTCAGCCACCCGAAGCATGCTCTGTCCGGTAAAGGCATTGGTATTCACTGACAACTTGCAATACAATGGCTATCTGACTGTAATTCAGGGAAAGTTTTGCATGCACACGCTGTTACTGCCTCTATTATCCATGCTCGCCTATGCACTGGCAGCCGGGGCTGTATTAAGTCGCTTGTTCCATCCTTCAGGACCACAGCTGAAACTAACCTTCAGTGCAGCCTGTCTTGGGTTGGTGTTGCATGCGATCGCATTATCGGCTGCCTTATTTACTGCAGAAGGGCAGAATTTCAGCCTGCTGAATGTCAGCTCTCTGGTCAGCTGGCTCATCACCGTGGCAGTGACCTTAACGGCCTTACGCTCACCATTGATTTTGCTGCTGCCTGTGGTCTATGGCTGTGCCGCTATATTGCAGCTGGCGGTTTTGCTGTTGCCTCAAGGGACGCAGTTGGTCCATGTTGAACACAGCCCAGTGCTGCTTTTGCATATCCTGATTGCTTTTATTGCCTATGTCATTTTAATCCTGGCAACGCTGTACAGTGTGCAAGTCAGTTACATCAGCTACAAGCTGAAGCACAAAGCCATGTTAACGATGCCATCTTATCTACCGCCTCTGATGCAGGCTGAAGTATTGCAATTCCGCTTATTGCTGATAGGCACACTGCTGCTGGGCTTAACCTTAGTCAGTGGTGCCCTGTTTACTGCAGACTGGTTTGCGAAACAAAATCTGCATAAGAACGTCTTAAGTCTGGTTGCCTTCACCCTCTTTGCGCTCTTAAGCTGGGGCCATGCCCGCTTAGGCTGGCGTGGCAAAATCGCCATTACCCTGACCTTAATTGGCAGTATCGTGCTGACTCTTGCTTACTTTGGTAGCCGCTTTGTCCGCGAGTTTCTCATTGCCGGAATAGCAGGATGATTTTACTTGTGAAAAACAAAGGTTCATACTATCGATCTTTAGCTTTCAGGCCATATAGGTAACCCACTTTTGGACGCGATTTCCACCAGTACTTTATTTGTAATTCTTGGCGTACTTATCTTTATCTCTGCGTACTTCTCTGGCTCTGAAACCGGCATGATGTCGGTGAACCCATACCGTTTGAAGCATCAAGCCAATGAGAACAACAAAGGTGCGATCCGGGTCACCCAATTACTCAAACGGCCTGATCGGCTGATTGGCTTAATTCTGATTGGCAATAACCTGGTGAATATTGCGGCCTCAGCAGTAGCGACCATTATCGGCATGCGCTTATTTGGTGATGTGGGTATCTTGCTGGCAACGGTTGCTTTGACGCTGGTGATCCTCATTTTTGCTGAAGTCACACCAAAAACCATTGCAGCCCTGCACCCAGAGCGGATTGCTTTTCCAAGCTCAGCCTTGTTAAAGCCGTTGTTGAAACTGATGTACCCTCTGGTCTGGTTCATCAATCAAATCACCAACAATTTTTTACGATTGTTAGGAGTGAGTGCTGAGCAACATAAAGGCAACAGCCTGAGCTCGGAAGAACTGAGAACCGTGGTGCATGAGGCTGGCGCGATGATCCCGGAGCAACACCAGAGTATGCTGGTGGGAGTCTTGGATCTTGAACATGCCACCGTGGAAGATATTATGATCCCGCGCAATGAGATCAATGGTCTTGATGTCAATGATGATTGGAAGCAGCTCGTCAGGCAACTGGCTAACTCGCCACACAGTCGTTTGCTGCTGTATCGAGATACCATTGATGATGCGCTTGGTTTCTTAAATACCCGTGACCTGGTTCGCCCGCTGTTAAAAAAACAGCTCACCAAAGCCAGCCTACTCCGCTCTGTACGGGATATTTACTTTATTCCTGAAGGCACCCCGCTCAGCACTCAGTTGCTGAAGTTTCAAGCGTCGAAAGAGCGCATTGGTCTGGTGGTGGATGAGTATGGTGATATTCAAGGTCTGGTGACACTGGAAGATATTCTGGAAGAGGTTGTGGGTGATTTCACCACCGACATTATCGATGACAAGCATGAAGACATTATTGCCCAGCCCGATGGCAGTTTCCTGATTGAAGGCGGCATTAACCTTCGGGATCTAAACCGTGAAATGCAACTCAAGTTTCCAACGGATGGCCCAAAAACATTGAATGGTCTGGTGCTGGAGTACCTGGAAGAAATCCCGCAAGGCTGCCTCAGCCTGAAGTTAGCCGGCTATCATTTAGAAATTGTGGAGGTGCAGGACAACATGATTAAAACCATCCGTATCCTGCCTCACCTGAAAAAACGCCGCGATCATTGACCATCAGCCCCATCAGCGTTTAAAAGCCAATTAAACGGCGGAACCAGCCACGTTGCAGCTCTTTTTCGCAGCTGTTCAGCTGGGTCGCGTACATTTGGGCCCGATCATCCACCCGGCGCGCCACTGAAATCAACCAGGTTTTACTGCGGTAAGTTCCCCGCTGATAACCGCCCCAGCCATCGTGATAATTCAGATACTGATTGTACGCATCCCACTTGGATACGCCATTAATCCGATGTGTCTTATCAATGTACCAGCCCATAAAGTCCATGGCATCAGCAAAGTTACTTCGGCTGGCAAAGCGTCGGTTAGTCTCACGCTGATAGTCGGCCCAGGTTTCAGTTTTTGCCTGCGAGTAGCCATAAGCCGAACTTGCCCGACCGTAGGGGATAAAACCAAGAAAATAACGCATAGGCGGCCGGGCATTATGACGGAAGCTGCTTTCCTGAAACATCATGCTCATCGGCACATGGATTGGCACCCCCCATTTGTCACGGGTATTGGCCGCAGCCTTGTACCAGGAACGATGCTCTTTAAAAATATCACAGATATTACTGCTATTCTGGGGCGGTGGTGTACTGCAGCCAGCCAGCACCATCATCAGTGCTGCAGCCGAACTTATGGCAACTATTTTTTTCATGCGGTGAACTTTCATCATCCAATGGCTTCTAATCTGGTGCAAGGATGCAAAACAAGTTTTACGTTTCCCTGGATTTTATTCCTGTTATGCGGCCACTACTCTCCTGGTGGCCGCTTTTTTTGTGATTCACTCTCTGTGAAGCAATCGTTTAGTCACTCTCTAAAGAACATGGTTTCGGGGCAAAATACTCTTGCAGATACCCATCAAAGCTGACGGTATCAGCCGCTTCGACTTGCTGTTGCTGCTGCCATGACTGGCTTGCCATCTCAATAAAGTCTTGCTCATGAAAGTATTGATACTCCCGCTGCATCAGTTCAGTACGATAATGCTCTGATAGCTGCAAGGCAAACGGGCCATTGTCTTGCTGACTGGTAAGCAAGGTATTGAGTAATTGCCCTGAAAAGGTTTTCCCCGGATCCAGCAAGCAAAGATAGAACTGCTTAATAGTGGCCTGGTAGTGCTCACCGCCATAAGCTTGATCCAGCCAGTTGGCAACAGCCATCAGTTCATCGAATATCCCCTCAGCCCAATCCAGCATCAGTCTGGGCTGCCCCGAATCAAGTAACTCCAGCGTCTGCTTACGTCCCTCGGTGACCACCTTCCGCAAGTTCTGCTCGGTGAGCAGTTGCTCTTCGTGACTAAGAGCCGGGCTCTCGCTCAATAAGCAATAACACAGAAACACATCCAGAAAGCGCATCTGCTCAGCGGAAATCCCTACCGGGCTGAATGGGTTTACATCCAAAGCGCGAACTTCAATGTACTCTACCCCACGGGCTGCCAGCGCACAAGTTGGTCGCTCGCCGCTTTCAGCGGTTCGTTTCGGCCGAATGGTTGAGTAAAACTCATTTTCTATTTGCAGAATATTGCTATTGAGTTGCTGGTAACCCGCTTTCGCATCGCAAGGGATCTGCTGATATTCCGCCGATGGGGTGGTAATTGCCTGATGCAGGCCAGCAATATACTCATCCAGCGAATTGTAGGTGACTTTCAAACTGGATTGCGCGCTGTTGGTATACCCCAGATCACTCATCCGCAGTGAGGTTGCATACGGCAGATACAAGGTGCCTTTGCCTGTGGCCTGAAAGGCATAGCGACTTTCGTTACCTTGCAAAAACGAGCGACAGAGTGCTGGAGAAGCACCAAACAAATAGACAATCAACCAGGCCAATCGCTTGTAGTTGCGCACCAGCGCCAGATAGTGCGCCGAAATAAATGCCTGATCAGCGGGTGGAGCACCCAACACCTGGCTGTAATGCGCCCAAAACTCCAACGGAAAGGAGAAGTTAAAATGCACACCACTGATCGCCTGCATCATGCTGCCATAGCGATTCTTTAACCCTTGCCGATAGAGGGTTTTCATCTGGCCCACATTGGAAGTGCCATACTGCGCCAGCTGGATTTCATCCTGATGGGCAATATAGCAAGGCATGCTGACCGGCCACAGCCGCTCTTCACCCAGTTGACGCAAGGTAAAGGTGTGAATATCGGCCAGTTGAGCCAAAGTCGTGTCAATATCAGTACTAACAGGCGTGATAAACTCGAGCAGCGATTCGGAAAAGTCGGTGGTAATCATCGGGTGCGTCAGGGCCGAGCCAAGCGCACGGGCGTG
>JAIUMG010000206.1 GCA_022565655.1 Alkalimonas sp. | reverse complement strand
ATTTGCTAACGGCTGTGCAAGATAAACTGCGTGAGCTGGGGGCGAACGATGAGGTTGCCTTTGTGTTTGTGCTGACCCCCCTGGCGAACTGGGGCTATTATTTTAGCCCTATCACTTTGTACTATGGTTACGATGCAGCGCAACAGCTTCGTTATGTGTTGGCTGAAGTCAGTAATACGCCGTGGAATGAGCGGCATTATTACTTGCATACTGTGACGCCAGATAGCACCACCTATCAACACGATAAAGCTTTTCATGTGTCGCCTTTTAATCCAATGGATATGCAGTATCACTGGCAGTTACCTCCACCGGCAGCGCAGTTACGTTGTCAGATCACCAATTATCGCCAACAGCAGCCGGTGTTCTCTGCCTGGATGAAACTGTCTAAAGAGCCTATATCTTCTGCCGTTTTAAAACAGATATTGATCCGGGCTCCATGGCCCAACGTATTGGTTATGATACGAATATACTGGCATGCGCTGAAGCTGTGGGTCAAAGGAAACCCGGTATATGCGCATTCAAAAAAAGGACCATCCTGATGACGATGTCATTAACTGAAACCTCCACATTAAATAACCTTGGTTGGTTTGATAAAGTATGTCGACGATTTACCTTAAACTTTATTGCGCGTCTACAGCACGGTTGCATACGCTTGGTCGAAGGTCAGCAAAGCTTGATTTTTGGCGATAGCGAAGCGGAGTTGCAGGTCACTATCCACGTGCATGATGCGCAATTTTATCGCAAAGTCGTGACAGGAGGCTCGGTAGGAGGGGCAGAGGCTTATGTTGCAAATGCCTGGAGCTGCGAGCAGTTAACCCAGTTGGTGCGAATATTTGCCCGCAATCTCAGTCTGCTTGATAAAATGGACTCGACCTGGGCGCGGATCAGCCGTCCCTGGCTGAAACTACTCAACTGGCGCAATAGCAACAGTAAAGATCAGGCCCGCAAAAACATCTCTGCTCACTATGATCTCGGTAATGATATGTACAGACTGTTCCTTGATCAAAGCATGATGTATTCCAGTGCGGTATATTCAACCGAAGCCAGTACGCTGGAGTTGGCACAGCAACGCAAACTTGAGTTATTGTGTCAGCGCCTGCAGCTTTCTGCTGATGATCATCTGCTGGAAATTGGGACTGGCTGGGGTGGCATGGCTATTTATGCAGCACAGCAGTATGGGTGCCGTGTTACCACGACCACCATTTCAAAAGAGCAATACGAGTATGCCAAGGCCCAGGTCAGTGCTGCGGGCTTAGCGGATAAAGTGACTTTATTGTTGGAAGATTATCGGGACCTGACCGGACAGTACGATAAGCTGGTATCGATTGAAATGATTGAAGCGGTAGGTGACGATTATCTTGATCGCTACTTTCAGGTGTGCTCATCGCTGTTAAAACCAGATGGCATTATGGTGCTGCAGGCCATCACCATGGTTGATCAGCGTTACAAACAATACGTTAAAGAAGTCGATTTTATTAAGCGTTACATTTTCCCAGGTGGTTGCTTGCCATCAATCCATCGTATGTCTGATGCCATCACTCACAAGACGGATCTGGTGTTACGCCAATTGCAGGATATTGGCCTGGACTATGCTGCAACGCTTCGCGAGTGGTGCGAGCGTTTTTTAGAGCAGCAAGAACAGGTGATCAAGCTGGGTTATGATCGCGAGTTTATCCGGCTGTGGCACTACTATCTTTGCTACTGCGAAGGCGGCTTCCTCGAGCGAGCGACCAGCGCAGTTCATATGGTATTAACCAAACCAGGATTTAAAGGTCAACTGAGCAGCCTCGATAAGTAGAAAAACTAAGCGATCAACGATTTCTTTACCGCTTTTCAGGTGTTGAACTGGTGTTAAGTGTTGTACTTGTGTTATAAGCATAGACCTGTGCCCACAATCAGCAGTCTATGGTCTAAGTCAGCATGAGCAAGCCAAGCAGCGATGAAATTTCTGAATTAGCTACATATAAACAACAGCTTAGTAAGCTTGAAGAAGAAAATCATGAACTGCGGATCATCAATCAGCTGGCCGTAGAACTGCATCAGCTGAATGATTTAAAGGAAGTCACTGACTACGTCGCAAATACCCTGGCCCAGGCGCTAGGCTTTGAAGACTGTGCTATCTATCTGTACGACAGCCGGGTTGATAAGCTCAGGCGCTTTTCAGCTGCTGGCTCCAGAAATGTTGCGGATGATCAAGGCTATAGTCTGATTGGTTTACAACAAGGCATCGTTGGTTATTGCGCCAATAAACGCCAAACCGTGCTGATCAATGACACCAGCAAAGACCCACGATATGTCCTCGATATGACCTTAAGTTTGTCTGAGCTGGCGGTGCCGGTGATTGATGAAGGTGAGTTGTTAGCGGTGATCGATTCAGAACATCAGCAGGCAAACTACTTCTCATCACGGCATCAAACCATTTTAGAAACCATTGCATCTATTCTTGCCGCCAAACTAAGACGACTGCAAACGCTGGCGTATCTGGAAGAGTCGGTAGATAAGCTGGAGTACGCGGAAAAACTACAGAAGTCGTTGTACGAAATTGCTGCTTTTGCTTATTTTGCCGATGAACTCAATGAGTTCTACACCCATGTCCATCAAATTGTCAGTTCGCTTATTTACGCCCCTAACTTTTATATTGCCTTGTATGATCTGGAAAAAGAGCAGCTGAACTTTCCTTACTTTGTTGATACACGAGGCGATGAACAGCCCAGTGCGGTGTACCCAAAAGAAATTCTGAATAATAGTTTGACCGGGCTTGTGTTTCGTACCGATCGCCCATTATTGCTTGATCGGGAAAGTCTGCTGAAGTTGTACGAGGAAGAAAAAATAAAAGCCTATGGCGACCTGGCCGCTTGCTGGCTTGGTGTGCCATTTCATTCAGGTGAAGCTGTGCATGGTGTGGTGGTGGTGCAAAGTTATATTGATGATATTCACTATGATCAAAGTGACTTGGAGCTGCTGACCTTTGTTGCTCAGCATATTTCCAATGCCTTGGAGCGAGTGTTTTCTGAACGCAAACTTCAACATCTGGCCTTGCATGACAACTTAACTGGTTTGCCCAATCGTGGGCTATTTTTAGATCGGGTGAATCATGCCTTTCAGCGGATGCAACGTTTTCCTGAGCAAAAGCTAGCGGTCATGTACCTGGATCTGGATAAGTTTAAAGCCGTTAATGATACCCATGGCCATGCGATAGGCGATGCGTTCCTCATCGCGGTTGGTCGTTTACTGAAGCTGTGTATGCGGCAAAGTGATACGCTGGCAAGGCTGGGAGGCGATGAGTTTGCCATCTTGCTGGAAGATGTCGATAACATGGCGACCATTGAAGAAGTGGCTCGCCGCATTTTAACGTCGCTGCAAAAGCCTGTTGAAGTAGGGGACTTTTCGATACTTGCCTCTACCAGTATCGGTATCAGCTTTTGCGAGCTCGATGCGCCGGGTTTAGTGCCTGATGAGTTGATACGGCGTGCTGATATCGCCATGTATCAGGCTAAAAAAGATGGTCGGGGTATTTATCGTATCTACGATGACACGATGCAAGCCGACGATATTCCGCAATGGAATCTGGAGCAGGATCTTAAAATTGCCCTGGCCGAAGAACGACTACTGCTGAAGTACCAACCCATTGTCAGTTTATCGGATCAATCGTTACAAGGCTTTGAAGCACTGTTGCGATGGGAGCACGCCGAACATGGCAGTATCAGCCCTGATACCTTTATTCCTGTGGCTGAGCAGAGTCGACTGATTGTGCGGATTGACCATTATGTGTTGCGACAGGCCGTGGCTCAGGCGGCTCAATGGTATAGGTTAAACCAGCACTGCTACATCAGTGTCAATGTATGCGGCATGACCATCTCGGATGCTGATTTTGTCAATTGGTTGCAAGCTTTGATGGAGGAATACCAGCTACCTGCCTATTGCATTGCACTGGAGATTACCGAGCGGGCCTTGATCGAAAATATAGCCCAGGCCAAAAACTGCATTCAGCGACTTCGCACCATTGGTATTCGGGTGTTATTGGATGATTTTGGTACGGGTTACTCCAGTTTAAGTTATTTAAGCGAATTTAAATTGGATGTGTTGAAGATTGACCGCAGCTTTATCGGTTATATGCAGGATGGTGAAAGCGATCACCCCATCGTCAATACCATTATTGCGCTGGCAAAAACCATGCAATTGCAAGTGGTGGCTGAGGGTATTGAAACCGCATTGCAGCAACAAATCCTGCAGCAGCTCGGCTGTGATTTTGGTCAGGGTTACTTTTTTGACCGGCCACTAAGTGCTGACCAGGCCGAAGCCTGGTTGCTAGCTGAGAACGTTGTGGTCTCTTAGACGGTTTATTCAGCTGACTCAGTTAGATGGATCCCATCGCTGGAAATGGTGATTTTTTTGGCTTTGTACAAGCTACCAATAGCTTGCTTGAATGCTTTCTTGCTGGCAGCAAACTGCTGATAAATCGCCTCTGGTGAACTTTTATCGTGCAACGGCAGGAAACCGCCGGCCTGCTGAAGCTGAGACAGGATCTCAGGCTCCAGCGCTTTCATTTTGGCCACGCCTGGCGGGTTCAGGCTCAAATCAATTTTGCCATCTGGCCGTTGCTGCACAATATAAGCCTGCATGGACTGGCCAGGGTAAAGGGTTTTAAAGACTTGATCTTTAAATAACAGGCCCCAGTGCTGTTGATTGATGATGGCTTTGTAGCCTAAATCCGTCCGCCCGGCAATGATGATATCTACCCTTTGTTGCGGCTGGTAATCTGGCGTTGTTTTATGCAGGTACTTATCCAGTTTACTAGAGGCGATAATGCGGTTGCTGTTATCGACCATGCAATGCACCAGGTAACGCTTACCTTCCTGCATGGGGATCTGCTGCTCACTGTACGGGACCAACAAGTCTTTGCTTAAACCCCAGTCCAGAAATGCCCCAACACGGTTCACCGCAATGACCCGTAGCGACGCATACTGGCCAACCATAATAGCGGGTTTTTCAGTGGTGGCGATTAATTGATCTTCAGAGTCCAGATAAAGAAAAACGTCAAGGGGCATGCCCACTGCTGCATCTTCTGGCGCATAGCGCTTCGGTAAAAGGATTTCTCCCCATTCAAGCCCATCGAGAAAGTAGCCAAAGTCGACCTTTTTCTTAATGGTAAGGCGGTTTATTTTTCCTAATGCGAGCATGGTCGTTATCCTGTGAAGCACACAATGCTTTAATAGAGCTAACTCTGTTTCGTGCAGTCGTTAGCGTTTTTGTTCATCGCCAGACACCGAGTTGGGCGGTGACTGGGGTATACGTTGCAAGGCATCGACCAGCATCGGCATATCAAAGGATTCATTCAACGGCAATAGGGTGCCTGCGGACCAGACGCCAAAGCTATGATCCTCACGAATGATCACCAGCTTATCTTTGTAAAAGCTGTATATTTCATGCTGACTGATGGCAATTTTGGGTATATTGCGCGGCTTAAGTAAGGCATCACCAACCAACTCTGGCTCCGCCTGACAGCCTGCCTGAGCCAATAGCGTGGGCAGGATATCCAGGTGGAGTGAAGCCGATACTTGAACTTGCCGGCGTAACTCTGGCCAGCGGTACCAAGCCGCTGCTGGTGCAAGCTTGAACTGGCGATGCTGGCTGGTTAGCTCAATAACCAGCAGTGGCTGTTCACTGGCTACTTCAGTGATATGGGGTTGAATATCCTGGCTAAAAATAAGCTGTATCGGAGCCGCAGGGTTGGTAAATTGATCACTCCATGGCAACTGCGTATCAGCCCATGCCTGATGCTGAAGTCCAATACGGCCTTGGCTTTGCTGCAGCCAGCTAGGCGGCTGTTGCAACCACTGATGATACTGGTTATGGCCACTGAATTGGCCAGACAACAGATGAAACAGGGCTTCTGCTGGCTCATTCGGTGCAAAGTAGGGACTGAGTTGCCTTAAACCTTGCTCGGCAAGCCACTGTTGTTCAGAGCTGCTTATGCTGGTTGTGATCAGCACCGTCAGAGGCTTTGCTGCTTGTTCAGTAGAGCACTGAATGTTGGTTTGTACCGCTTGCAGTTGATCCAGTTCATCCAATACGACAGTGTCTGGGTGGATGTCGACGTATTAATGACCCACGACGTCTGCGGGCCG
>JAIUMG010000205.1 GCA_022565655.1 Alkalimonas sp. | reverse complement strand
GGCGCGGGCGTGCAAGGCAAACTCGCTGTATTGCTGCGAGATCAGCGTCACCAGGCCGGTATCGTGTGGCCGTGGTGAAACTTCGCTAAACCAGACCTTGTCGCCTTTAATAAACAGCTCAACACCAAAAATGCCGTAACCACCAAGGGCTTCAACCACTTGTTTGGCATAACGCTGTGCCAGCTCTAAAGCCGCCGGAGCCATGGCTTGTGGTTGCCAGCTTTCGCGGTAATCGCCGTCTTCCTGCCGATGGCCAATCGGCTGGCAATACTGAATACCACTGACCGATTGCACGGTTAGCAAGGTAATTTCGTAATCGAAATCAATAAAGCCTTCGACAATAACATGGCCCTTACCGGCCCGGCCGCCTTCCTGAGCGTATTGCCAGGCCGTGGCTAAATCAGCATCGCTGCGCAATACGCTCTGGCCTTTGCCGGATGACGACATGATGGGTTTCACCACACAAGGGTAACCAATAGCAGCAACTGCCGCTTTAAAGCTGGCTTCATCTTGTGCAAACTGGAATGGCGAGGTCGGTAACTGCAACTCTTCCGCAGCTAAGCGCCGGATGCCCTCGCGGTTCATGGTCAGGTTAGCCGCTCTGGCGCTTGGCACCACGGTAAAGCCAGCTTGCTCCAGCTCCAACAGTTCAGTAGTGGCAATGGCTTCTAATTCAGGCACGATAAAATCAGGTTTTTCTTTGATCACCAGCTGGCGCAACGCGGCGTTATTGAGCATCGAAATCACAACCGCTTTATCAGCCACTTGCATGGCTGGGGCATTTGGGTAGCGATCCACCGCGATCACTTCGCAACCATAGCGCTTTAGTTCAATGCACAGCTCTTTGCCAAGCTCACCACAGCCTAATAACACCACTTTCGTCGTGCTTTTGGTGCCTGGCGTTCCAATTACAACATCAGTTGGCATTATTTCACCCTCGTCATTGGGCGGTTATCGGCTGTCCATTGCACATGATAACTGCGGCCTTTTGGTTGATCGGTGCGCTCGAAGGTATGAGCGCCAAAGAAATCACGTTGCCCCTGCAGCAGGTTTGCAGGCAGCACCGCAGTACGATAGGCATCATAATAATTCAGTGCCGAACTCATGGCTGGCACCGGAATCCCTGCCATGCTGGCGTTCGCGACAGCCTGACGCCAGTTTTGCTGATAACTGGAGATTTGTTTGGCGAAGAATGGGTCCAGCAGCAGGTTCTCTAATTCATCATTGCGCTGATAAGCCTCGGTGATCGATTGCAAGAACACCGCCCGGATGATGCAACCAGCTCGCCAGATCTTGGCGATTTCAGCAAAGTTCAGCTCCCAGCCTTGCTCAACCCCAGCCGTTTTCATCAGATGAAAGCCCTGCGCATAGACACAGACCTTGGCGCAGTACAAAGCATCGTGCAAAGCAGCAATGGTTGCTTGCTTTTCATCTTCACTTAGCAACTGCGGGCTTGGGCCAGCCAAAATGCTGGATGCTTTGACTCGTTCGGCCTTTAACGCCGATAATGAGCGGGCATAAACGGCTTCACTGATGCTCGGAGCCGGGCTGCCCAATTGCAAACTGCTGACAGCAGTCCAGAGACCAGTGCCCTTTTGCCCGGCTTTATCTAAAATCACATCGACCAATGGCAGGCCAGTGTCTGAATCCGCGGTCGCCAGTACCTCGGCGCTGATCTCCATCAGGTAACTGTTTAACACGCCATCATTCCAAGTACGGAACACAGCTGAAATATCCTGTGGCGTCATATCCAGCTGATCGCGCATCACCTGATAGGCTTCACAAATCAGCTGCATATCGGCGTACTCAATGCCGTTGTGCACCATTTTGACGTAATGGCCAGAACCAGTTGGGCCAATGTAGGTGGCGCACGGTTCGCCTTCAGTCACTGGTTGCCCTGGTACGCAGCGCTCAATCGGTTTACCACTGGCCGGGTCTACTTTGGCCGAGATGGCTTGCCAGACCGGTTTGATACGAGTCCAGGCGTATGGGTCGCCGCTTGGCATCAGCGAAGGGCCAAAACGAGCCCCCTCTTCACCACCAGAGACGGCGGTACTGAAAAAGATAAACTTGCCTTCGTACGACTTCTCTCGCTCGACGGTGTCGGTCCACAGGCTGTTGCCGGTATCCACCACAATGTCATCGGCTTCTATGCCTGCATCGATCAGTTTATGGCAAATATCATCCACTGGCTTGCCCGCTGGCACTGATAATACGATTAAATGGGGAGAGGTTAATTTAGACAACAACTCGGTATAGGAGGTACATGCCACCACCCGCGCAGCTTGTTCACCGCGCTCAGCTGCATCCTGTGCCAATAAGGCTTCCAGCCGCTGGTGATCTAAATCAAAAGCCGCCACCCGATAGCCGTTATCAGCCAGATTGAGAATGAGGTTTTTCCCCATGACACCGGCTCCGACAAAGCCGATATCACAACGCTGTATTGGTTCTGACATGAAAAATCCTATTTAGCTTGGAAAATCGGCGCGAAGTATACCAAGTTCACGCCTCAATTACACAGAAAGCCCAAGCAAAACTGCAATGAGTGCTCATCGCTTCAGCTAGGAGGTGACTGGCTCTGCGCTTTCGCCTTTGCTGACATACTGCCATAAAGAAATACTACAAGGCGCTTGCTGGTACTGTTGGCCAATCGGGCCATCATCCAGCAAGCGGCCTTGCTCGAGTTGAGTATCCAGTAACAGCTGCCACTGGTCGTCAGGTAACTCAAGCTCAACCTGATGATCAGCGGCATTAAACACAAACAGTAAGCTGCTATCATCGCTGGTATTGGTGATGCTGAACATGCAACAGGCCCGATCCGGATCATGCCAATCATGACTTTGCTTTAAATCGCCGTTCGCCAGATACCATTGCACCCGATGTTTATCACCATGCAACAGATACTGTTCGTCCAGTAAAGACAATTGCTGCAAACAGGCAAAGCGCTTGCGCAGCGCCATCATTTGCTGCACAAAGTGCAGAAAATCTTTGCTGTCTTTATCCAGCTGCCAGTTCAACCAACTGATCGCATTATCCTGACAGTAAGCGTTGTTATTGCCACGTTGCGAATGGCTTAATTCATCGCCGCCCAACCAGTGGATCATGCCCTGACTGAATAACAGCGTCGCCACCAAATTGCGTTTGTGCAAAAAGCGTTGCTTGGTAATGATTCGATCACGGCTCCGCCCTTCCACACCATGATTCAAACTTAAGTTATGTGAATGGCCATCCTTGTTGTGCTCGCCATTCAGCCAGTTATGCTTTTGCTCGTAACTGACCAGATCCTGCAAAGTGTAACCATCATGATAGCAAAGGTAATTAACACTGCAATTGGCAGGCATGCGATGCTGCTGAAAAATATCACGCGAGCCGAGTAAACGGGTGGTAAATTCAGCCAAGGTGCCTTTATCACCCCGCCAAAAAGCGCGGAAAGTATCGCGGCACTTGTCGTTCAGCTCGGCCCAGTTGGCCGGGAACTGCCCCAGATGATAGCCAAAGGGGCCAACATCCCAGGGCTCTGCTATCAGTTTTGCCTGGCTGATGATCGGGTCCTGCGCAATGATTTGAAAAAATGCGGCATAAGGATTAAAGCGTTTGTGCTCGCGCCCCAGCGTGACGGCTAAATCAAAACGAAAGCCATCCACCTGCATCTCGCTAAGCCAGTACCGCAGTGCATCCATCACCATTTTTTGCATCGCCGGATGCGCTACATTTAACGTATTGCCGCAACCGGTAAAATTGCAGTAGTTCTGAAAATCGGTGATATCAGCGTGATTGTGGAATAAATAATACTGGCGGTTGGCCAGGCCACGGAAACTCAATAAAGGGCCATCGGCGCCTGCTTCGGCGGTGTGATTGAATACCACATCCAGGATCACCTCGATGCCATGCTGATGAAAGGTCCTTACCATGGTCTTAAATTCAGTGACCGCATCCTCCTGTTGATAACGGGGGTCCGGGGCAAAAAAATTCACCGGATTGTAGCCCCAGTAATTGGTCAGCTGCATCGACTCCAGCCGCGGTTCGCTCATAAAGCTGGCAACCGGCAACAGCTGAATGGATGTAATACCAAGCTGTTGTAAATGTTCAATAATTGCCGGGTGACACAGGCCAAGATAGGTTCCGCGTAACTCATCAGGCACTTCAGGATGCAGCATGGTCATGCCTTTAACATGCGCTTCGTAAATGATGGTCTGTTCTGGCGGGATATCCGGCTTGCAGCTGCCTTGCCAATCAAATTCATGCTGCTTTAAAACACCTTTACTGATAAATAAAGCGCTCTTGGTATCGTACAAACGTTGTTGGTAATTTTGTGGCCGGTTGAGCTGGCGGCAGTATGGATCAATCAATAACCGCTCGGCATCAAAACACAAGCCTTGCTGCGGCTGATGGGCACCATCGACTGATAACGCGTACAGCGTATTTTCTGCAATACCCGAGACTTCCAGGTGCCAGATATCAGCGGTACGGCCAGTAAAAGACAATTCAGCAATCGGCTCTTCGGTATCCGGTTGAAATAAACACAAGGTCAGAGCCTTGGCATCTGGCGCATAGACCGCAAAGTTCCAACAGCCAATGCCGTCTTCTGTGCGGTCAATACAGCTTGGGCCGAGCGGCTTCGGCTTGCCAACTCTGGTTTTTAGTAATGGCACCTGCAGGCTCATTCTGTACCCCGTTTACGAATATACAAGGTAGCCAGCGGCGGTACTTTCAGATGAATACTATGCGCCTGGCGCTGATGACCATCAGGCTGGCTGCTGAACACTGAGCCTATATCGTAATTGCTGCCCCAGTAGTGATTGCTATCGGTATTGACGATCACTTCGTACTCCCCTGGCTCAGCAACACCTAACTGATATTGGTTACGCGGTACCGGTGTGAAGTTACTGACCACATAAACCCGCTGACCTTTGGCATCTTGACGGTAAAAGCTTAGCATCGAATGCTCTGCATCGTCATGATCCAACCAGGCAAAGCCTTCGGCCTGATAATCCAGCTGATGCAGGGGTGCACAACGACGATAGCTCAGGTTTAAATCACGAAACAATTGCTGCACGCCCCGATGCTTATCGTAATCGAGCAAATGCCAATCCAAACTGCGCTCATGGCTCCATTCCTGCGCCTGAGCAAACTCCATACCCATGAAGTTCAGCTTTTTTCCGGGATGGGCAAACATATAGGCAATGTAAGCACGTAAATTAGCAGCTTGCTGCCACTCATCACCAGGCATTTTATGCAGCAGACTGCCTTTGCCGTGCACCACTTCATCGTGCGACAGCGGCAAGACAAAGTTTTCGTTGTAGTGATACACCATCGAAAAGGTCAGATCATTGTGATGAAACTTGCGATAAGCCGGATCCTTGCTGATGTAACGCAGGCTGTCATTCATCCAGCCCATGTTCCATTTAAAGCCAAAACCTAATCCCCCCTGATCGACTGGTTTGGATACTCCGGCAAACGAAGTCGACTCTTCAGCAATGGTCATGGCCTTGGGAAACAGCCGATACACTTCGGTATTGAGCCACTGCAGCAAACTGATGGCTTCATAGTTGTGATTGCCGCCATCGACATTGGGTACCCATTCACCCGCTTTGCGTGAATAATCCCAATACAACATAGACGCCACAGCATCCACCCGCAGGCCATCCACATGAAAATGTTCCAGCCAGTAGATCGCACTGGCCAGTAAAAACTGCCGAACGGTGTCTTTGCCAAAATCGTAGATGCATGAGTTCCAATCCGGGTGCCAACCGCGACGTGGATCGTCGTACTCATACAAAGCACTGCCATCAAAGCGCGCCAGGCCATGCCCATCCGAAGGGAAATGTGCTGGCACCCAGTCGAGGATCACACCGATCCCCGCCTGGTGGCAGGCATCGATAAAGGCTTTAAATTCATCCGGGTGACCAAAGCGTGAGCTTGGAGCAAAAAGCCCGACCGGCTGGTAACCCCAGGAGCCATCAAAGGGGTGCTCCATCACTGGCATCAGCTCAATGTGGGTATACCCCATGTCGAGCACATAAGGGATCAGCTGGTCTTTCAGCTCCAGATAGCTTAACGGTTGATTGTCAGCTTTACGCCGCCAGGAGCCTAAATGAACCTCATAGATACTCATGGCCGATTGATAGACAGCTGGTTGCTGCCGTTGCAAC
>JAIUMG010000204.1 GCA_022565655.1 Alkalimonas sp. | reverse complement strand
GCTGGTAAACACCATCATTGGCCATGGTTTGATACAACTGGGTGATTTCAAGCGGAGACAGTTCAATCGCACCCAGTAAAGCCGAAGGATGCAACTGCACCCGACGCTGCAACCCCAACTTACTGAGCGCTGCGGCCACTTGCGGCATACCAAGCTGTAAACCAAGCCGCACCATAGGGACATTATAAGAATAGACCAGGGTGTCCAGTAAACTGACTTCGCCCCGGAACTGCTGATCAAAGTTTTGCGGCTGCCAGTCTTGCTGATTGCTGCGCAGCTGAATTGGGCTGTCCTGTAACGGCGTTTGCAAATCAAACCGCTCGGGCTGCGCCAGAGCCTCCAGCGCAACCATCGGCTTAATCAGGCTGCCTATCTGACGGCGGCTATCTACAGCACGATTGAAGCCATCATAACGCGGATCCCGCCCACCAATCATCGCTCGAACCGCTGCCATTTGATAATCAGCCACCACCACAGCGGCTTCCAGCCCTTCTGCCCTATCCTGCATCGTTTGCTGTAAGGCCAGTTCAGCCTGTTGCTGTTGTACTGGGTCCAAATAGGTGAAAATTCGAAGACCACTTTGCTGCAGCGAAGTAGCACGCATCTTCTGCCGTAGCTCCTGGCGTACCATGGCAATATAGGCCGGATAACGTGAACTACGATGCTGACCTCGCGCAATCAGTGCAATCGGTTCCTCCAAAGCTTGCTCGTAAGCAGACCGATCCAGCATGTGTTGCTCGAACATCAATCGCAACACAAGATCTCGTCGCTGCCGGGCACGCTCGGGGTTTCGTCGTGGGTCGTAAAATGAAGGGCCTTTAATGATACCGACCAATAAAGCGGTTTCTGCTGCAGTTAACTCATTGACTGGTTTAGCAAAGTAAAATCGGCTACCCAACCCAAAACCATGCACAGGATGCGCAAAATTCTGGCCGATATACACTTCATTAAGATAAGCTTCCAAGATGGCATCTTTGCTAAAGCGAAAATCCAGGATCATTGCCATCAACGCTTCATTGATTTTACGCCATAAGGTTCTGTCCTGTGTCAGGAACATATTTTTTGCCAGTTGCTGAGTCAGGGTCGAGCCTCCCTGCACAGTGCGACCCGCAGCCAGGTTCACCATAAAAGCTCGAACTATCGCGAGAGGCGCCACCCCCCGGTGATGATAAAAATCTCTGTCTTCAACCAGTAGCAAGGTATCACGTAACAAGGTCGGTGTTTGCTCCAGCCGCAGTAACTCACGATCTTCCTGATGAGGTGAAATGAGGTGATCAATCAATGGTGGTTCCAGATAAACCTGATCGACGGCAGCCTGCTCAGCCTGAATAGCTCGCACCCGGTTAGCGGCAAACATCACCTGAAACATCTGTGCTGGCTGATAACCATCCACGAAATCAAACTCACGTCGGTACACATCAACCTGCTGGCTGGCTAACCGAAACTGGCCGGGGCCAGTGATCTGACTCACACGGCGATATTGCAGCAGCTCCAGCTCAGCAACCAGCTGAGTAACCGTGAGTGGCTGGCCTGGCTCCACCAGCAAGGCGCGGCCAAACACCTGGGCAGGCACCTGCCATTTGGGGCCATTAAACTGCTGGGTGACTTTGCTATCGAGATACACCAGATAGACACAAACTAGTGCGAGCAGAGCCAGACCAAGCTTTAAACCTGTCCAGAACAGATAATTTAACGCCTGGCGCAGCGAGGGTAAACGAATTTTCAATGATGAAACCTTCATGATGACTGCACGGTTTTTATGGCTGCATAGCTTTGCGAGTGCGGCTTGTAGGCATCGCATCGGCCGGTTGTTCCGGCCAATAGTGCTTAGGATAACGCCCCTTCATTTCTTTGCGCACGTCACTATACGCATTTTTCCAAAAACTGGCCAGATCCTGAGTCCGTTGTAAAGGACGACGGGCAGGTGATAGCAGCTCCAGCGTCAGTTTAATGCGGCCATTCGCCAGTACCGGGCTATCAAGCTGACCAAAGACCTCCTGGATCCGCACCGCCAGTTGCGGCCCGCCTTCAGCCAGATAATCGATAGGTAGCTGATTGCCGGTTGGTGCTTGCCAACGTTCTGGCAATAACTGCTTGAGTTGCTGTTGTTGTGCATAGCTTAATCGGCTGAGCAATGCTTGCTTCAATGGCAGCTTTGCCAGATCGGCCAGTGATTCACACGAGGCGAGCCAGCTTCCCAGCCACACAGTACTGTCTTGCAACAAAGCTTCATCACTCCACTGCTGTTCGCAGGATGCCGATTCCAGTGAGGCCCACAAGCGAATACGAGCCAGTAGCTGCTGGCTATCCGGTTGCCATGGCAACCGTGCCAAACCTTTTTGCTGTAAATACGCCAACCAGGCGGTGGTGCGCTGCTCAGAGCCGATAGTCTCTGAGCTGTTTTTGCGCTGCAGCACACAAGCCCCTAAACGTAACTGTTGCTCTGAAATAAAACGGCCACTTTTGTCATCAAAGCCACTGTGGCTTTGCCAGTGCAGTTGCTCGACAAAGATCGCTTGTATCTGCGCCAAGCTTAGCGGCTCGGCCTGGCGGATCAATAAGCCCTCTGCGGTTAATTGCAGCTGACTAATAATCAAAAAAGGCGCGGATTGCAGCTCATGGTCAGCTGGCAACACAGCACCGGCACCATTTGCCAGTAAATAACCTTTACCACGCTTCACCCCTAGCCGATCCGGGTAAGCACGACACAACAGTAAAATAAAGAGATCCGTCGAGGATGGCATGGTTTTCTGACCACCCAATTGCCGCAGCCAGGATTCAGCTTGCTGCAGCATAGCGCCCCGCTCCTGTTGCAGACGTTGCAGCTGCGGCCACAGTGGTTTGCGATCACGGCCTTGCTCCAAGGTGACGGCCAGTAAGGCGGCTAACCAAACCGCCCCTTGTTCGCCTGCCTGTTCCAGTTGCTGCGCAGCACACAACATGGCAGCTAGTCTGGGGTCGGTCCCAAGCGCCAGCATGGCCTTGCCACGAGCGGTAATTTTAAGGGTTTCACTCAGTGCCCCTAGTTGCTGCAGCAATTGCTCCGCCATATGCAGATTGGCTGCAGGTGGCCGGTCCAGCCAAAACAAGTCGTCAACTTGAGCCCCCCAGCCAGCACAGTCCAGCCGTAACCCGGTTAACTCCGCATCGCAAATATCCGCTGGGGTATAGCTGGCTTTGCGCTGCCATAATGCCTCGGTATCCAACCGAACGCACAGGCCAGGCTCCAACCGCCCCGCCCGGCCCGCTCGCTGAATGGCAGCGGCCTGACTAATGGCGACAGTTTCCAGTTTCATGACACCATGACGACTGTAAAAACGGGCTTTACGGCAGACGCCGCTATCCACGACCAAGCGGATCCCTTCAATGGTTAAGCTGGTTTCTGCCACATTGGTCGCCAATACAATTTTGCGTTGACCAGCCTCAGGAGCCGCAATCGCTCGCTGTTGTTGGCTCAGTGGCAAAGAGCCAAGCAGCGGCAATACCGATAGCCCGGCAGGCAAAGTTTGCTGCTGCAACCATTCCGCCGCTTTTTCTATTTCGGCTTGTCCGGGTAAAAAAGCCAGGATACTGCCGGTTTCCTGCTGCACTAGCTGCCAGCAGGTTTTGGCCACTTGTTGCCATAACGGCTCGCGCGTGGGTGCTTGATACCGAATAGCAACCGGATAACTTCGCCCTTCGCTTTGCACCACGCGCGCATTCAATGCCTGAGCAAGTCGCTCAGTATCCAGCGTGGCCGACATTAATAACAGCCGCAACGAATCACGTAACTGTTGTACTTCCAGGGCTAAGGCGAGCGCCAGGTCGGCATGCAAAGAGCGCTCATGAAACTCATCGAAAATCACCAGATCATAGGCAGACAACTCAGGATCCTGCTGGATCATCCGAGTCAGAATACCCTCAGTAACAATCAATAAGCGGGTTTCTTTACTGACTTTGCGTTCGTAACGAACCTGATAGCCGATGGTCTGACCCGGTTGCTGGTGCAACTGGCTGGCCATGTAGCTGGCAATGCTTTTTGCTGCCAGCCTTCGCGGTTCCAGCAGCAAAATTTTTTGTTGTTGATAAGACGGATGTTGCAACAAATACAAGGGTAGCCAGGTTGATTTGCCGGCTCCGGGAGGGGCCGATAGCACCACCCGGTTGCTCTGCTGCAAGCTATCCATCAGTTCAGCCGCAATGGCAGCAACCGGCAGGCTCATCGTTAGTGCTTACTGGTTTCCTGCCGCACGATCTCCGCAATGGCGCGGATGCCCATACCCGTTGCGCCCGCAGCCCAAAACGCATTGTTGCTGCTGTTAAAAGCGGCGGCTAAATCAAAGTGCAACCAGCCTTTGCCATCCGGGCGGACAAACCGACTTAAGAAACCAGCGGCATTGCTGGCTCCACCGGTACCACCGCCTTTCATCGCTCGGCTATTGGCCGTATCAGCATAAGGAGACGGGCACTGCTGCTGATGCCAGGGAGCCAGTGGCAGAGGCCAGGTCGGCTCCTGCACCTGTTCAGCATAGCCAAGTGCGCGCTGCTGTAACTCTTTATCCAATGAAAACAGTGCATTGTAATCATTACCTAAGGCGACCATGGCCGCACCGGTTAAGGTCGCTGCATCGATGACGAGTGGCGCTCCGGTTTCGGTGGCATACAGCAAGCCATCTGCCAGTACCAAGCGGCCTTCGGCATCACTATTTAAAATCTCAACCGTGGTACCATTTTTATAGGTCAGGATATCACCCAGTTTATAAGCATGGCCGCTGATCAGGTTTTCTGCACAACACAGTACCAATTGCACCCGCTGGTTTAAGCCTTGCAAAATAGCTAAACCCAGAGCCGCGGCAACGGTTGCTGCGCCACCCATATCGCATTTCATGTACGACATCGACTCGCTGGGTTTAATCGAGTAACCACCACTGTCAAAGGTAATGCCTTTGCCAACCAACACAGCTTCAACAGGCGCATCGGCCTGACCGGTTGGGTTGTAATCCAGTACCAGCATGACGGGCGGACGCTCGCTGCCTCGGCCCACTCCATGAATGCCCACCCAGCCTTCATCGACCAGTTCTTCACCACGGATCACCCGGTGGCTGATGGCATCAGGTGCCAACGGCGTTAAAAATGCGATGGCTTCATTGGCCAGTGCTTCCGGTGATAGCTGTTCTGGTGTCTGATTGGTCAGTTGGCGGGCCCAGCCAAAACATTGCGCCATCGGTTGTAAAGTCGCTGCAGCATCACCCTGCCATGTTAC
The DNA here is from genome assembly GCA_022565655.1 of Alkalimonas sp. Classification (GTDB taxonomy): domain Bacteria; phylum Pseudomonadota; class Gammaproteobacteria; order Enterobacterales; family Alteromonadaceae; genus Alkalimonas. The sequence goes on along the minus strand of JAIUMG010000204.1, from coordinate 919 downwards.
GCCAGTCATTTTCTTTGCCGATGTAAAACCGAGATAAAAAGCCCATTGATAATCCAGCGTCCAGCCGTCACCACTTAACTGCACCTGTTCAATGCTTAAGGCATCCAGTTGTCGCGCTGCTTTTTGGATGCTGCGCTGTGCCTGGCTGGTATCAAAATGGATCTGATAGCCGTTGTCGACCGGGGTAAGGCTGGCCTTTTTGCCCCACTTTGCAGCAGCGGGCTCTGATTGAAGATAAATATGAATGACATCAGACATGTAAAGCATCCTGTATCGTAAAAACAGTCGGTAGCTGATTGTAGCATGACTGCCCGCCAAAGATGAACGACGGAAAAAAGCGAAAAGTCGTGACGGTTTTACCAACAGTCTGTATACTTCGGCGTCTTTTTCATTTGCGATGAGGTTGATATTCTGCTATGAATATCCGCCATTTTTTTTGCTTGGCTGTATTGTACAGGAGATGACTATGCCAGAGGGCAAAGCAAACAAGACGCTAGGGCTGTTAGCGCTGGCCGGGGTTGAGCCATACCAAGAGGCAGTGGGCGAAGAGTACATGAACTCCAAGCAGCGGGAGCATTTCAGGAAGATTCTGGATGCCTGGCGTCGTCAACTACGTGAAGAAGTAGACCGCACCAAAACGCATATGGCTGATGAAGCAGCCAACTTCCCGGATCCCGTTGATCGTGCGGCTCAGGAAGAAGAATTCAGCCTGGAGTTACGTGCCCGCGACCGCGAGCGTAAGCTGTTGAAGAAAATCGAGAAAACACTGCAGAAAATCGAAGATGATGATTTCGGTTACTGCGATACCTGCGGTATCGAAATTGGGATCAAGCGTTTGGAGGCTCGCCCTACCGCCGATATGTGTATCGATTGCAAGACCTTAGCAGAAATCAAGGAAAAACAACTCGGCGGCTAAGAT
>JAIUMG010000203.1 GCA_022565655.1 Alkalimonas sp. | reverse complement strand
ATCGGCATCCTGTTGTAAGCTGAACGTCAGTACCCGCTGCTTTTGCAAGCGGCTTTGCCAGTAACCGGTAAACTCACTATCGGATGGGATCACAGCCACCTGGCCGGGTTGCAAGGCACTGAAAATTTCACCTTTGGCTCGCGCCACACCGGCTAAGTCACCAAAGCCTTCTAAATGCGCTTCAGCCACATTGGTAATCATCGCCACATCGGGCTGCACCAGGGAACTGGTATAAGCAATTTCCCCCTGATGATTCGCACCTAACTCTATCACTGCAAAGTCATGCTCTGGCTCTAACCGCAATAATGTCAGGGGAACACCAATGGCGTTATTAAAGTTACCGGCCGTAGCCAGCACCCGTCCTTTGCGTTTTAAAATAGCGGCCAACATCTCTTTGACTGTGGTTTTGCCGGCACTTCCCGTGACAGCAACAGTCGGAGTGCCCAGTTGTTGTTTGACATAAGCCGCCAGCTGCCCGAGAGCCAGTGTGGTGTCTGCCACCACAATCTGCGGAATGCTCACTTGTTGAGGGCTGTGAACCAAAACGGCAGCAGCACCTTTTCGCTCAACCTCTGCAACAAAGGCCTGGCCATCAAAGGTCGCACCTTTTAACGCGACAAAGAGTTCACCAGCCCCGATCTGTCGGCTATCGGTGCTGACATGACGAATGGAGGTGTTATCACCCACCAGAACGCCTGCAGTGATCGTGGCAATGGTGGCTGTATCCAGAGTGATCATCGGCTCATCTCCCGTTGTAACTGACGGATAAAGGCTCGTTCATCATAATCCCTTAACTCATCACCTACCTGTTGATAAGTTTCATGGCCTTTACCTGCCACAAGAATGATATCGTTTGCCTGAGCTTCACTAAGCGCTAGTTTGATAGCATGTTCGCGGTTGGCTTCAATCTGATAACAGGCGGTTTCTGACATCCCTGCAGCAATTTGTTGGCAGATCTGGTTGGCATCTTCATGCCGTGGATTGTCAGAGGTGATGACGATGCGATCTGCATGGTTCTCTGCAGCCTGAGCCATCATGGGGCGCTTGCCCTGATCCCGATCCCCGCCACAACCAAAGACACACCATAAATGCCCACGGCAATGCGGCCGCAGTGCTTTTAGCGCCAACTCTAATGCATCCGGGGTATGCGCGAAGTCCACCACTAAAGTCAGCGGATGAGGAAACTGGAATTGCTCCATACGGCCGGGAATGGCCCGCAGAATACCAGCGGCCTGACATAAAGCGGGGATCTTGTAACCGCACAGTGACAAAGCGGCAATAGCAGCTAAGGCATTTTCAATATTAAACAAGCCAATCAGAGGCACACTTAATGCATAGTCGCCTTCCGGGCTATGGACGGTGCAGCTGAACCCACCGGCAATCGGTTGTGGCTTGCTGTAAGCAAGATAACGCTGGTAATGACGACAATCATCCAGGGCACCAATGGCACAGAATGGGATCTCGCATTGCGCAGCCAGCTTGGCACCAAACTGATCGGACACATTGATCACGGCTTGCTGGCAGTATTCTGCGGTGAGTAAGCGTGCTTTGGCCGCGCCATAAGCTTCCATCGTGCCATGATAGTCCAAGTGATCACGGCTTAGATTGGTAAAGACCCCAACCTGAAAACTCAAACCGACAATGCGTTGCTGCACGATGGCATGGGAAGACACCTCCATGGCAACCAACTGCTGATTCTGTTCATGCAACGCAGCCAGGATTTTTTGGATCTCAACCGCATGCGGGGTGGTATTCGGCAACGGGGTGAGTTTATCCGGATGGCCGTAGCCAAGGGTTCCTATAACCGCTGCATTATGATGCAGCTGTTGCACCAGCTGTTGAATAAAGCAGCTGGTGCTGGATTTTCCATTGGTGCCTGTTACTGCAATCAGTTGCATGTGGCTGGCAGGGTGCTGATAAAACTCAGCCGCTAGCCCCTGCAATTGATTCTGCAGATCGGCTATCACAATCACCTGCGAATGTTCAGCATAAGCCGCTGGCACCTGATCCGTGATCACCAAAGCTGCACCTTGCGCCAAGGCTTGTTCGATATAGGCATTGCCATGCTGCTGGTGGCCAGGTAAAGCGAAAAATACATCGCCATCACCCACCTGGCGGCTGTCGATTTGTAAGTGCCGTAGTGGTTCTGCTGGTATTTGCTCAGCCGGGGCCCCCAGCCATTGCGCTGCGGTATTAACCTGCATGCTGGCCTCCACTATGCTGCGTGATACGTACTCGGTCTGCATCAGGCGTAATATTGTTCAAGCGCAGCACCGCATCCATAATATTCGAGAACACCGGTGCTGCAATTTCACCACCATGGTAGTAATCACTGGCTGGTTCATTCAACACGATCACAGTGGCATAACGTGGGTTGGAGATAGGCGCGATGCCTGCAAAGGACGCCACATAATCATCACCATAACCACCGGCAATGGCTTTACGAGTGGTGCCTGTTTTACCGCCTACCCGGTACCCATCGACCCGACCGCGAGTGGCCGTTCCACCAGGCTCGACCACGGCCTCCATCATATCCAGCATGGCATTGGCATAGGCTTCGGTCAGCACTCGCTCACCCGGTAAGCCTTGCTCTGATTTTAAAATAGTTAATGGCCGTAAAATGCCACCATTGCCGATGGCTGCATACATCCGGGCCAGCTGTACCGCAGTGACCGACAGGTTGTAACCAAAAGACAAACTCGCCAGTTCATGATCGGACCAGCGGTTACGGTGGCTTAGCATGCCAGAGCTTTCACCGGTCAACCCAAGCCCGGTATCCATGCCTAACCCCATATTGAAATACAGATCCAGCAAATGCTGATGTGGCATGGAAAGCGCTAGTTTGGTGACCCCAATGTTGCTGGATTTCTGCATAATGCCGGTTAAATCCAGTTTGCCATTGTTGCTGCCGACATCCCGTACCCAGCTGCCGCCAATGCGTAACATACCCGGCGACGTATCAATCACGGTATCCAGATCAGCCGAGCCAAATTCCAGCGCACTTAAAATAGGCAATGGCTTGATGGTTGAACCCGGCTCAAACATATCGGTGATGGCCCGGTTGCGAAAGTGATGAACCGGTGTATTGCGTCGGTTATTTGGGTTGTATGACGGGCTATTGACCATAGCTAACACTTCGCCGGTCTGCACATCGACAATCACCACCGAGCCTGAGCTGGCACCATAGGTCAGTACGGCTTTTTTTAATTCCCGATAGGCAATACTCTGCATGCGCTGATCGATGCTTAATTGTAAGTTCTTCGGCTCCAACGCATCTTCACGTTCCAGCACTTCAATTTCCCGACCCTTCGCATCTCGGCGTACCAAAGAGCGTCCGGCAGTCCCCGTCAGTAGTGCATTAAAGCGACGCTCAATGCCTTCCACCCCGACATCATCAATATCGGTAAAACCTATCACGTGCGCGGTCACTTCACCGGCAGGATAAAAGCGGCGCGACTCCTGCCGAAAATAAATGCCTGGCACGGCTAAACGGCGCACATAATCAACCGCAGCAGGGTTCACTTGGCGTTGCAAATACACAAAGCGTCGGCGGCTATCGTTACCAATGCGGGCACTCAACTGCTCAGGCGTCATGTTTAAGGTGTCGGCCAGAGCCTGCCAACGGCGCTCATCTTGCTCAGAGCCTCGCTCCATCACCACTTTAGGGTCGGCCCAAATGGCCTGAACCGGTACACTGACAGCCAGCTCTTCGCCATGACGATCCAGAATCATGCCGCGTAAAACCGTATCCGATTTCACTCGTAAACTACGCATATCGCCCTGGTTGATCAGCATATCTGGTTCCAGCACTTGCAAATAAGCAGCTCTGGCGACCAGCACCACAAAGACAGAGGCCAGCGCCAGCAAAACAAACACAAAACGCCAGCCAACCATGCCTGGCGCCTGATTTCGTTTCGCATGTGTTTTTGGCTTATTTCTGCTCATGGCAAGGTCACCACCACTTCACGGTCACCACTGGGGCGACGCATCTGCAACCGGCTGTTGGCAATCGCTTCTACCCGGCTGTGCTCAGACAAAGCGCGCTGCTCCAGCAACAGGTTACGCCACTCGATATCCAGGTTATCCCTTTGCTGATCAAGCTGATTGTGCGAGCTAATCAATTGCCGATTCAAATGAGCCGATTGCACCACGGCCAACGCAGTCAACAAGCAGGCAAGCATCAGCAACAATACCAGCCGGTAACGGCGCCAGTCGCGTAAAATGACCTGAGTTAAACGGATCTGGCTCATGGCTGCCCCTCCGCCATCGGCGTCGTTTTCTCGGCAATACGCAGCACGGCACTCCGGGCTCTTGGGTTTGCTGCCAGCTCAGCATCAGACGGCATAATGGCTTTGCCGATCAGCTTTAATGGCAAATGCTGATACAACTCAGCATCGGTTAATGGCAAACCACGAGGGATAGGCGCTGCTTTGCTATGCTGACGCATAAACTGTTTGACCAGCCGATCTTCAAGTGAATGAAAGCTAATCACCACCAGCCGGCCACCGGGCGCTAACGCCTCTAACGCAGCTTCGAGAGCCTGTTTGACCTGCTCCAGTTCACTGTTGATGTAAATGCGAATGCCCTGAAAACTGCGGGTGGCCGGATGTTTTTTTTCTTTCGGACTCTTTTTAACGACCCCGGCAATCAGCTCAGCCAGTTGCCCGGTTCGGGTTAAGGGGGTTTGCTCACGGGCCGCAACGATCGCATTGGCTATACGCCAGGCAGATTTTTCTTCGCCATAGGCTTTCAGCACAAAGCTAATGTCTTCGACATCGGCGCTAGCCAACCACTCGGCGGCAGACACGCCAGCATCCGGGTCCATTCGCATATCCAGGGGGCCATCACGCATAAAGCTGAAACCACGTTCGGCATCATCCAATTGTGGGGAGGAGACGCCGAGATCCAGCAAGATGCCATGCAACTGGCCAAAAATATTATGCTGCTGGCACAGGCTGGCCAGCTCCGCAAAGGGGCTGCGGTTGATGTGGAAGCGGGGGTCAGACTGCAGTGGGGCTGCAGCGGCTATAGCCGCAGGGTCGCGATCTATAGCATAAAGACGGCCATCGGCTGATAACCGGGAAAGAATTTGGCGACTGTGTCCGCCACGACCAAAAGTCCCGTCAAGATAAATCCCATCGGGTTGGATGGCGAGTCCGTCCAGTGCTTCCTGCAACAGAACAGATGTATGAGGGTTCACAGTCATTTTACAGTGCAAAGTCCTGTAGTCGTTCAGATAACTCAGTGTCCGCTGGCATATCACGCTCCAGCGCCATATCGTCTTCTACCCGGTCTAACCAGGCACTTTCGTCCCAGATTTCAAACTTGTTTAACTGGCCAACCAGACGGATATTTTTGTCCAAACCGGCATGACTACGCAGCGGCCCAGGCAACAGAATGCGGCCATTTTTATCCATATCGCATTCAGAAGCATGCCCCAGCAGCAAACGCTTCAAACGAAGCTCCTGGGCATTAAAACTGGATAAACGCTTGAGCTTTTCTTCAATATCTTCCCACTCAGCCAGTGGGTAGAGCATCAAGCAAGGGTCTTTGTGATCGATGGTGCAGATCATTTGGCCACTGCACTCAGACAACAAAAACTCGCGGTAGCGCGCTGGTAGCGCGATCCGGCCTTTGGTGTCCATTGTCAGTGTAAATGAGCCACGAAGCATAATTGAGTCCACAGAGCGCGCAGTTGATCCCACACGATCCACAATATTCCACAAATCCCCACAATGCTACAGTTTAGGGTCGGGATCCGACCATTGTCAAGGTAAAAGCCATGCATAATGATCGTTTAAGATCCAGTAAAAATGCAGTCTGGAGCAAAACATATGATTTTGTGGGAGAAAGTGGAATAAATAGACCAATGCTAGGGTACGCCCTAGGGAGAGGTAGGTGACCGAGCATCTGCTCAACGCGCTAGTATCAGATAAACACTCGTACGAATAGTCAGTGATTTCAAATTAAAACGAGAATTAGAGAAATAACCATGAAGGAAAAATTGAGTTGGCCAATAAGCCGGGTTCTGTCCCTTGTTTCCAAGGTGGCAACCATTCCTCTAGGATGCACGTCGCCATACACCTCAAGCAACCTACCCGCCTCCAACGCGGGCCGCGCCATAGGAGGCCTATTTGGTCTTGCTCCGAGTGGAGTTTACCGTGCCACGAACTGTTACCAGCCGCGCGGTGCGCTCTTACCGCACCCTTTCACCCTTACCTGATCCC
>JAIUMG010000202.1 GCA_022565655.1 Alkalimonas sp. | reverse complement strand
GAGTCGGCCACTGGTGTTACTGCCAGGCTGTGGCAACACTTCAGCGGCTGCTTTACGTACCTCGTCTTTACCTACCATGGGGCGCTGCCCGGCAAAGGCAGCCAACATGGCTCTATCGGCCAGTAAATTCAATAACCGGGGGATCCCCTGGCTGCTCTGATAAAGCAATCGTACTGCCTGGGGTTCGAACACGGGTCGCTCTGAACCCGCCACCTTTAAACGGTAACTTAAATACTGCACCACTTCATCCTCGGTAAGCGGCATCAGGTGGTAACGGGCGGTAATGCGCTGCGCCAGCTGACGCAAGTCCGTCCGCTGCAGCAACTGCTGCAATTCTGGCTGGCCGATCAGAATTACCTGCAACAGTTTATGGCTATTGGTTTCCAGATTGGTTAATAACCTAAGCTGTTCCAAAACTGCTGGTTGCAAATGCTGTGCTTCATCAATAATCAGCAACGTCTGCTTGCCTTGCTGATGGTTTTTCAACAAGCGATTTTTAATTTTATCGCCCAATAGCTTCAAGCTGGCTTCAGATTTTTTATAGCGAATACGTAACTCATCGCAAATCGATGCCAACAGTTCCAGCTCCGACAACGTCGGATTCAAAATAAACGCCAGTTGGGTGTTATCGTCCAGCTCCTGCAATAAAGCGCGGGATACTGTGGTTTTACCCGTACCCACCTCGCCGGTTAGCAGAACAAAGCCCCCAGCATCCCCCAAGCCATACCGTAAGTGCGCTAAAGCTTCTGCATGACGTCCACTTAAAAAGAGAAAATCCGGGTTGGGAGCAATTGAAAAAGGCGGACTATTCAGGCCAAAAAAGCCAGTGTACATCGGCGCATCCTGTGCTTATCGCTGAAAAATTTCAGTAGTGGGGTATAATGGCAAAAAAAGCGACTTCAGGAAAGCCTGTGCAGATATATCTTGTTGGTGGTGCCGTACGTGATCAATTACTCAGCTACCCTTTTCATGAACGCGATTGGGTAGTGGTCGGGGCGCACCCGCAACAGCTGCTGGATCAGGGCTATCAGCAAGTCGGTAAAGACTTTCCGGTCTTTTTACACCCAAAGACCAAAGAAGAATATGCCCTGGCCAGAACGGAACGCAAACAAGGTTCAGGCTATACCGGTTTTATCACCTATGCCGCGCCGGACGTTACCCTGGAACAGGATTTAGCCCGGCGCGATCTGACCATCAATGCTATCGCCCAAGCGGAAGATGGCAGCCTGATCGACCCCTATGGTGGCGTGCATGATATTGAGCAACGAATTTTGCGCCATGTCTCGCCGGCTTTTGCCGAAGATCCACTGCGGGTGCTGCGCGTCGCCCGTTTTTATGCCCGCTACTATCATCTTGGCTTTCGGGTGGCCGATGAGACTTTGGCTCTGATGCAGCAGCTAAGCCAAAGCGGTGAATTAAGTACCTTAGCAGCCGAGCGTATCTGGCAAGAGCTGCACAAAGCCCTGAGCACACAGCATCCTGAGGCTTTTATTGAGCTACTAAGACGCTGCGGGGCCTTGCAACAGCTGATGCCAGAGCTGGATGCACTCTGGGGCGTGCCCCAACCGGCTAAGTGGCACCCAGAAATCGATACCGGCGTGCATACCTTGTTAGTGCTGCAGCAAGCGGCACAGCTATCAGAGCGCATTGATATTCGCTTCTCCGCTTTAGTGCATGACCTAGGCAAGGGGGTGACTAACCCCGAGCTATGGCCTTCGCACCATGGCCATGAACACACCGGCTTGCCGCTGATTCAACAGCTTTGTCAGCGCTTAAAAGTGCCGAACGACTGCCGGGATTTAGCGCTGTTGGTGTGCCAGTATCACCAACTGATCCACCGAGCTGCAGAGCTGAAAGCCAGCACGGTGTTAAAACTGTTTGATGGCATCGATTTATGGCGCAAACCCGAACGGCTGGATGCCATTATCTGTTGTTGCATCGCCGACCTGCGCGGCCGCACAGGTTTTGAGCAGGCCGACTATCCAGCCGAAACCCTGCTGCCAGCCTTGGCCGAGGCGGCTCTAGCTGTCAACGTAAAAGCGCTTATCCAACCGGGGATGAAAGGCGAAGCCATTAAGCAGGCACTGCAGCAGGCACGTTTAGACGCGATTCAATCACTCCAGAGCCCTAACAGCCCAACGTAATAACCGACAGCCCAAAGATCTATACTTATTGCGCCGGTACCAACAGACATGACGACTTAGCCCTGCAGAATCATTAAAGACATCTTGTGTCATTTGCGATATCAAATTGTTGCAACTATGATAATTAAAGTGTGTATTTATACCTCTAAACTAGGTAAGGCAAAACAAGGATGAACAGCGATGGATATTGCGCCAACACAAGACATGAACGAACCCCTGCAACTAGCCAGAGAGCTGGTGCAACACACCGGTATGCACCTGTTTTTGACCGGCAAAGCCGGTACCGGCAAGACCACCTTCCTGCGCGAACTGAAACAACAGTCGCCCAAACGTATGATGGTAACAGCACCTACAGGGGTGGCGGCGGTTAATGCCGGTGGTGTGACTCTGCATTCTTTTTTTCAGCTGCCCTTTGGCCCCTATCTGCCGGGCACTGAGTTACCGCAACAAAACCGCTTTAGTAAAGAAAAAATCAATATTATCCGCAGCCTGAATCTGCTGGTGATTGACGAAATCAGTATGGTCAGGGCCGATATGCTCGATGCTGTGGATGCGGTGCTTAAGCGCTACCGGCGCAGAGACCGGCCCTTTGGTGGTGTGCAATTGCTGATGATTGGTGATCTGCATCAGCTGGCGCCGGTCGCCAAAGCGCAGGATTGGGCCGTGCTGCAAAACCATTATGACAGCTGCTACTTTTTCTCCAGCCGGGCGCTGCAACAAGCGCAATGGCTGACGTTGGAATTGCAGCAGGTCTACCGCCAGTCCGATCCCCGTTTTATCGGCCTGCTCAACCAAGTGCGCGACAATCAACTGGATGACGCCGCCCTGGCATTGCTGAACAGCCGCTATAAACCAGGCTTTCGGCCAGCGCCGGGTGAGGACTACATCACCCTGACCACCCACAATCACAGCGCAGATGCCATCAATGAACGCCAGCTGGCCACTCTGCCGGGGCCAGAAGTGCAATTTGCTGCTCACATTGAAGGCGATTATCCGCCACAAAACTACCCGGTTGCCGAAAAGCTGGTGCTGAAAAAAGGCGCTCAGGTAATGTTCCTGCGCAATGATACTACCGAGCAACGCTATTACAACGGCAAGACCGGCGTAATCACCCATCTGGACAAGGATCTGGTGCGGGTCCGCTGCCCCGGTGAACAGCAAGACATTCAGCTGGCGCCGCTAAGCTGGGAAAATATCAAATACGCTCTGGATAAGGACTCAGGGGAAATCAGTGAACAGGTGATCGGCAGCTTTACTCAGATCCCGCTGCGGCTGGCCTGGGCGGTCACCATTCACAAAAGCCAGGGCTTAACCTTCGAGCGCGCCATTGTCGATGGCGAAGCGGCTTTTTCCCATGGCCAGATCTATGTGGCACTGAGTCGCTGTAAAAGCTTCGAGGGGCTGGTATTAAGTACTCCTTTGTCGGCCCATTCGGTGCTAACTGACGAGGCGGTCAGTCAGTTCAGCCGCCAACAAGCTGCGCCGAACCAAGAGATAGTACAGCGCGCCAGAATAGACTATCAGCAGCAGCTGTTACTGGACGCATTCGACTTTAACCAGCTGGGCCGACGGCTGAATGGTCTGGTCAGCGCTTTGCACGAACACCAGAAGCTGATCCACTGCACCAACGCAGCCCAGCTGGATGAGATTAGCAAAAACATAGCTGCAGAAGTACAAACCGTGGCAGCCAGTTTCTGTCGCCAGCTGTCTTCGTTATTCAATCAAGATAGCGAGCCACAACAAAACCCGCGAGTACTGGAGCGATTGCATAAGGCAGCGGATTACTTCACCGACAAACTGGCTGCTTTGCGCAGCTGGATAGACGCCTTCAGTGTGGATACCGACAACAAGGCCATCAGAAAACAACTGAACAAGGCGGCAGATCATCTGCGTCAGCTTGTTGCGATAAAGCAGGCTGCGCTGGATTGCATGCAGCAGGGCTTTGACAGCTGCCGTTATCAGGAAGCTGTGTCACGGGCGCAAATCGACCAGAGCAAACAGGCACCGGCAAAAAAATCCTCAGTGCCGATTCAACCGGATGACCTGCAGCATCCGGAACTGCTGGAAAGACTAAAGAGCTGGCGCGCCGAACAGGCCAGAACCGAGAACCTGGCTCATTTTCGCATACTGCACCAACAGGTAATGCTACACATTGCCGATGCCCTGCCCGGCAATACCATGGCACTACTCGCCCTGCCCAAAGTAGGCCCAGCTACAATCGAAAAATATGGCGAGCCAATCCTGCAGCTGGTAGCCGATTATTGCCAGGAAAAGGGTTTGGAGCCCAACCAGGCGCCGGTCAGCCCTGAGCAGCCAGTTGCCCGTAAAAACAAAGTAGATACCCGACTGGAAAGCTTTACCCTGTACCGGCAGGGGCTGAGTCTGGAGCAGATTGCCGAACGTCGTGGCCTGGTCAGAAGTACCATCGAAAGCCACTTGGCCCATTATGTAGCGCAGGGCGAGCTGGAGCTAACCGAGCTGGTGCCAGCAGATAAGATCGCAGTGATCCGTGAGACGGCAGCACGGCTGGGGGATGAGAGCCTTAAGGTACTCAAGGAGAAACTCGGCGAGCAGTATTCCTATGGCGACATCAAACTGGCCCTAAAAGCGTGAAGCTCGCGGAGCTTTGCAGCTTTAAGGTCAACTGCCATGCAGTGTCAACACCAAGGTTCTGCTGCTGGCGCGGTCGCGATGTTCGCCCAGATAAATGCCCTGCCAGATCCCTAAATTGAGTCGCCCTGCCGTCACTGGCAGGGTCACACTGCTGCCAAGCAAACTGGCCTTAAGGTGGGCCGGCATATCGTCAGGGCCTTCGTCGTTGTGTTGATAGTAAGGTTCGTTTTCCGGCACCGCACGGCTGAAAAAGCGCTCGAAATCGCCGCGCACTGTTGGGTCAGCGTTCTCGTTCACCGTTAACGACGCCGAGCTGTGTTTGATAAACACATGCAGCAATCCCTGGTGCAGCGAAGCTAATTCCGGCATAGCGCGGATGATGTCATCGGTGATCAGATGAAAACCGCGTCGATAGGGCGACAACTGTAACTCTCGTTGAATATACTGCATTGCACTCCTGCCTGTTAAATAGACTGGCCATATGCTCTTTAGTGTACAAGGATCAATGACCCCATTGCTCTATTAAGTAATCAAAAATAACACACAGATAACCATTATAATCAATTTTCATGGAGAATAATCCTTTATCACGCTGTCTGTTTGAGTATACTAGCATCTTAAAATCATTATTCAGGACTTAAGTCATAATATAATTGCTTTACACGGCTGGTAATCGTTTTTCACGTTAAAGGTAGGGTTCAGATATGCGAACAAGATTTTTTGATGGGGAAACTTTCCCAGAACCTGAAGCCGAACTGGTGGGCTACGCCTGGCTTATCAATGAGTATCAGCTTAAAGTCCCTGCTCCCAATGCTGTATTTGCCATTGTTCCCGCCAAGAATACAAAACGCAGTAAAGGGAGGTGGCAGTTGTTAGGCAGTCGCTATCAACCAGCAGCACATTGGTTTGCACAACTAACATTTGCTTTGAAATATGAAGGTGTTGATTTAGCTATTATTAGAAGCTTATTAGCTGTTTTACCCGTAGAAGATATCAAGTCATCAATCGAAAGTGAGATAACGGGCTCTTATAGTCGCCGGATCTGGTTTTTTTATGAGTGGCTTACCGGGCAAGTGCTACCCATTGAAGATGTTACTGCTGGCAATTATGTTGACGCACTCAATACAAAGTTACAATTTGGTTGCGCCAAAACAAAAGTGCCTCGCCAAAGGATCAATAATAACTTACCGGGTGTTAAGGGTTTTTGTCCTTTAATAAGGAAAACAGACAACATTGTTCAATATATTGAACAACACCTAAACGAAAAAGCGGCTCAAAACCTAGGTAATGTTCATAGTGATTTGCTGGCAAGAGCAGCTGCTTTTCTGCTGCTTTCAGATTCTAAAGCCTCTTACACCATTGAAGGTGAAACTCCTCCTCATAATCGCATAGAGCGATGGGGGAAAATTATAGGTCAAGCTTGCAAACGTTCTATCTCTTCTACAGTCAGAGGTTGTTTGCCAGCTTGACC
>JAIUMG010000201.1 GCA_022565655.1 Alkalimonas sp. | reverse complement strand
GTGGTCAGTTCAATACGCTCATCGGCATACATTTCAACCATGCGGCCGATACGCTCTGTTTTACCTGTGAATGAGTTCAGGATGGTATCACCCTTGTTCAGTACACCTGAGTAAATACGCACAAAGGTCAGGGCGCCAAAACGGTCATCCATGATTTTGAACGCCAAAGCGCGGAAAGGCTCGTCTGCAGAAACAATCGCATGCTCGCCGGTTTCGTTGCCTTCTTCGTCAGTCAGTGGCTGGGGGTTGACTTCTGTTGGTGACGGTAAGTAATCAACAACAGCATCCAACAGCAATTGCATGCCTTTGTTCTTAAAGGCTGAACCACAGTATGTTGGGAAGAATGCTAGCTCACGGGTTCCTTTACGGATACAACGTTGGATGTCTTCGATGGAAGGTTGTTCACCATCCATGTAAGCCATTAACAGATCGTCGTCTTGCTCAAGTGCGGTTTCAACCATCTGCTCACGGTACATGGCAACGTCGTCTGCCATGTCAGCCGGAATGTCTTGAACTTCGTAGTTTTCTGGCAGGCCAGTACTATCCCAGACGTAGGCTTTTTCAGTTAACAGATCAACAACGCCAGTGAAGGTATCTTCACGGCCGATAGGCAACGTCATGATCAGTGGCTGAGCGCCAAGTACTTTCTTAACCTGCTCGGTCACGCGAATAAAGTCAGCGCCGACACGGTCTAATTTATTGACGAAGATTAGGCGAGATACTTTCGCATCGTTGGCATAACGCCAGTTGGTTTCTGACTGAGGCTCAACACCGCCGGAGCCACAGAATACACCAACACCGCCATCCAATACTTTTAAAGAACGGTAAACTTCAACGGTGAAGTCAACGTGTCCTGGGGTATCAATGACGTTGAAACGGTGGCCTTTCCAGAAACAGCTAACGGCTGCTGACTGGATAGTAATACCACGCTCTGCTTCTTGCTCCATGAAGTCGGTCGTCGATTCACCTTCGTGAACTTCACCTAACTTATGAATTTTACCGGTCAGTTTTAAGATACGCTCGGTAGTGGTGGTTTTTCCGGCATCAACGTGGGCGAAGATACCAATGTTTCTGTATAAGGATAAATCTGCTGACATAGTAGTCTCTATAAGTTAAATGAACCTAAACTCGGGTAAAAATTTGAACTAATTCAGTCCTCTACGTGATCGGCGCTTTCGGCCAATAATCATTCATGAGGGCCGGTGCACAAACGTGGCGGCATTATATTATGATTTCGATGATTTTTCTGCAGTTTTCATCGAAAAAGGGCAGAAAAACTTATGAACGGATGGCGCTGGCAAATGTCAATGCTCTGACTGCATGGCTTTAAGCCAAGTGATGACTATGACTAGGCTGTGAATTTTGGCGTAAAGCATTGCGGGCAGCTTCTTTTTGTCACCGTTAAAGAGTATACTAGGCCGGAATTAAACGATAGATAGAGATAATGCGCCATAAGGCGTTAAGAGTAAGGAAAAACCACGTGACACCCATCATTAAATCATTCCCTTTTGGTCAACACACTTGTACTTTAGAAACTGGCGTTATTGCACGTCAAGCCGATGCGGCGGTTTTAGCCAGCATTGGTGATACTTCAGTTTTAGTCACCGTTGTTGGCAAAAAACAACCGAAGCCGGGCCAGGATTTCTTCCCGTTAACGGTCAATTATCAAGAAAAAATGTACGCTGCAGGCCGCGTGCCTGGTGGCTTTTTTAAGCGTGAAGGCCGTCCTTCTGAAGGAGAAACTTTAGTTTGCCGCCTGATCGATCGCCCAATTCGCCCGTTGTTTCCTGAAGGCTTTACCAATGAAGTTCAGGTGATTGCCACTGTGGTTTCTGTGCAACCAGAAATTCAGCCTGATATCGTAGCCTTGTTGGGTACCTCGGCGGCTCTGGCTTTATCTGGTATTCCATTTGCTGGCCCTATCGGTGCAGCACGCGTCGGTTATGTGAATGAACAATACGTACTGAACCCATCTGAAGCTGAGCTGAAAGACAGCAAGCTGGATCTGGTGGTTGCCGGTACCGATAAAGCCGTATTGATGGTTGAATCTGAAGCCAACCTGTTGTCTGAAGACATCATGTTAGGTGCTGTGGTCTATGGCCATGAGCAAATGCAGGTCGCTATTACTGCCATTAATGAGCTGAAAGCTGAAGCGGGCAAGCCTGCCTGGGATTGGCAGGCTCCGGCGAAGAATGAGCCGCTGATTGAAACGGTCAAAGCCCATTGCGCAGATGCACTGAGCGAAGCCTATCAGATCACCGAAAAAGCCAAACGTTACGACCGCATTAAAGAAATTAAAGCGGATCTGATTGAAAAACTGACTGCTGATTTGCCCGAAGGTGAGAGCCTGGATGAACACGAAGTTGGTGACGTGTTCCATGAGCTGGAAAGCAAGACAGTGCGCAGTCGCATCATCGCTGGTGAGCCGCGTATCGATGGTCGGGAACCAGACATGGTTCGTGCATTAAGCGTGATGACTGGTGTACTGCCTCGTACGCATGGTTCTTCTTTGTTTACCCGTGGTGAAACTCAGGCCTTAGTGACCTGTACGCTGGGTACGGCTCGTGATGCACAAAATGTGGATGACTTGCTGAGCGAGAAGAAAGACTACTTCATGCTGCATTACAACTTCCCTCCTTACTGTGTGGGTGAAACCGGTATGGTTGGTTCACCAAAGCGTCGTGAAATCGGTCATGGTCGTTTGGCCAAACGTGGTGTGCAAGCCGTCATGCCAGATTTTGATGATTTCCCGTACACCGTACGTTTGGTATCTGAAATCACTGAATCGAATGGCTCTAGCTCAATGGCGTCTGTCTGTGGCTCGTCATTGGCAATGATGGATGCTGGTGTGCCGATTAAAGCCTCTGTGGCTGGTATTGCCATGGGCCTGGTGAAAGAAGGCGATGACTTTGTGGTTCTATCTGATATCTTAGGTGATGAAGATCACTTAGGCGATATGGACTTTAAAGTTGCCGGTACCACTGAAGGCATTACTGCACTACAGATGGATATCAAAATCGATGGTATCACCCGTGATATCATGCAGATTGCACTGAAACAAGCGAAAGCGGCGCGTCTGCATATTCTGCAAGTGATGGACCAGGCGATTTCTTCGCACCGTGAAGAATTGTCTGAGCATGCGCCTCGTATCTATACCTTGAAAATCAATCCGGAGAAAATCCGTGATGTGATTGGTAAAGGTGGAGCCGTTATCCGCCAGATCACAGAAGAATCCGGTTGTAACATTGAAATTGAAGATGACGGTACCATCAAAATCGCCGCAACCAACAGCCAGGCGGCTCAGGTTGCTATCGATAAGGTGATGCTGATCACTGCTGAGCTGGAAGTCGGTCGTATTTACGATGGCGAAGTGGTGCGTATCGTTGATTTTGGTGCTTTCGTGAATGTTCTACCTGGTAAAGATGGTTTGGTTCATATTTCACAAATCGCTGAAGAGCGCGTGAATACCGTGTCTGATCATTTGAGCATGGGCCAGAAAGTGAAAGTAAAAGTACTGGAAGTTGATAAGCAGGGCCGTGTGCGCCTGAGTATCAAAGAAGCACAAAGCAAGCAGGATGCTCCGGCTGAAAATGCCGATGCCTGATCTGGCGCTTTGGTTTCGCTCAGCAGCAGGCGCCTGCCTGCTGCTGGGGCTTAGTGGTTGTGCAACGACGCACAACCCTGAGCCATCCTATTGGTTAACCCCTGAACCTTTGCCGGTAGCTCAGCGTACTGAAGTAGCTATTGCCCGCCTGTCTGAAATTCTGAATCGTGCCGAACTGACCGATGAGCAAACGGCGCAGCTGTTTTATGATCGCGGCGTGATGTATGAAAGTGTCGGGCTGAGCTCATTGGCGCGTTTTGACTTTATGCGGGCATTACGTCTGCAACCGGATATGGCTGGCGCCTATAACTTTATGGGGATCCATTACACCTTGGCAGGCAACTTCAATCAGGCTTATGAAGCCTTTGATTCGGTGTTGGAGCTGGACCCTGAATACGACTTCGCTTACCTTAATCGGGCGCTGGCGCTTTACTACGCTGAGCGTATTGATTTAGCTGTGTACGACTTCAGCGCTTTTCATCAGCTACAGCCAAGCGATCCTTACCGGGCCATTTGGTTGTATCTGGCACAGCATGAGCTTGATGCCGAAATGGCTCTTGAGCAGCTGGCCCTGCATCGCTTAGAGATGGCCGCTGATGAGTGGGGCGTCAATATCGTTGATTTCCTACTGGGGCATATCAACCAGGCTGAGTTGCTGAATAGTGTAGCGGTCGACTTAACGAGTCCTCGACAGCTTGCTGAGCGTTTGTGTGAAGCCTATTTCTACCTGGCAAAATGGTATAGCCACCAGCAGCAGCCAGAACGAGCGTTGCACTTTTATAAGCTGGCCTTGGCAACCAATGTGTATGAATTTGTTGAGCATCGTTATGCCCGACTGGAAATGGCACGTTTACGTAACGAGCCACTGAGCGCGGATCATGATTTATTTTAAATCAGCCTGCCAACGTCATCAAAGCCAGCTTGCTGGCTTTTTTGCCCTCTGTTTGGTGCTCACCGCTTGTCAGCCCAACACGACCTCTCCTGAGCAAGAAATGATGCAGGAGGCTGGGCACAATCCAGCTGTTGCCTACCGACTGGCACAGCACCGACTCGCCTCTAATGAGACAGATGCTGCGCTTCGATGGTTTGAGCAGGCCTGGCAGCTGGGGCATCACGATGCTGCTGAAGTTGTACTTGCATTACGACAACGACGAGATGGCAAACTCTCCACGGCGCAATGGCTGGAGGCTGAACGGCCACAACTGCCGGGTCAGCTTCCAGCTGACCCCATGCAGCAGTTAGGCCTGTGGCACATGCGCGCAGAACAAGCTGATGCTGAGTGGCCGTTTTGGTTGCAAGCTGGCCTGACCGATCAGCCTGGCTGGCAACCAGAAGCTGGTTGTCAACTTACCCTGCAGCCGCTTGCTGTCACCGAGCAAGGAGCCGTGCAATGGTTGCAGATACAAGAGGCCTGGCAACAGGATGAACAGTTGCAGAGCCTGGCTGTTTGTTTTCAGCCATTACGCTTGATTAGCAGTACCGAGCTGGCATGCAGTGAGCAGGCCGATCAGCGTATCGAGTGTCAGTATCAAGCGTTAATCCCTTATGTGCAAAATACCGATGCGCAGCAATTGATCATTATGGCCGGTCGTGGACGAGCCAGTTACAACAATGGCATCATTCAGCTGCCAGAGCGGGCTGATCTGGCGTTGTTACGCCATGAGTTTCTGCATATTTTCAATTTCATCGATGAGTACCGCTTGCCAGCAGAGGTGGCGCGAGAGGTCTGCAGACCGGAGAGGATCCATGCCAACATCCTGATAGGGAAATCGCAGTTAACGGCTTACCAGCAATATTGGGGACTGCTGCCACAGCAGCTTGAGCTAACCGAAGTGCCAACCTGTCAGCACAGCGAATATCAAGCCTACCGATTGATCGCAGCCAGCAACAGCATGGAGTATTATCAGCTGCCCATGCCTGATTTTTATCGACAACTGGTGCAGCAGCAGCTGGCAACGCCAGAGAAATTGATGCCGGTACAGTATTATTTAGCCTACCAGGCGCGGCTGCACGAACTGGATGCCGAGTGGTTGCGCTTGATGCAGCTGGCGGATGAATTAGGCTATGCCGATGCCGAGCGGCTGCTCAATCAGCGCTTGTCAGCTCCGACAGTTCCCGTTCCAGTAAGTGTTCATTCCCAAGATTCAATTGTACCAGCCGCTTCAGGTGGCTGATGCTTTCCAGATCGATGGCTTCACAGTGCAGCCCTAGTTGCTGCTCATTTTGATGCACCACCGAGGCAGTCATCACGATTTCAGCTTCAGTTTCAGCCAGCGGCAGATGCAAGGTGACTGAGGTGCTGTCTTGCGGCCATGCTGCAGGGCAGCGCACCAAGGCGCCATTCAATGAAATATCCAGCAACTCGGTATCATAATGCTGCCCCTGAGTGTTTAACCTGGCGGGGCCAGGAAATGAGATTCGGCTAAAACGGCGGTGTTCCATGCAACAACTCTGACTAATTGGATATAGGCTAAGAATAGCTGGTTTCTTAACGAGTTGCCATGCTAGTCGATGTCAGGATACCGTGGGGCATGATACTTGGGGAGCTTGCTCTGGCAGGCTGGTGGCTGGCGAAGTACATCTTGCCAGCCACCCTGCACTGAGTTGGTTTTTTAAGCGGGCGTAAAGCTACT
>JAIUMG010000200.1 GCA_022565655.1 Alkalimonas sp. | reverse complement strand
GAGGAGTTTCTTCCGCAAAGCCTTCTGATACCGGTAAACCGTATTCGCGGAACAGCTGTTTTGCCTGATACTCGTGCAAATTCATGGCTATTTTCCGTTCTTAAAAATGAAAGCTGCCCTAGCGGTGCAGCCTGACCTACAGATCGGCGCATAGTATATACTCTGGCCGCCTGAATCGGAATGCTACAGACGTCGTACTGCAGCATTTTTTCGCGCAATTTTGGCATAAATAATCAGTTTAGCCGTCACCAGCAACCGATTGGCTTTATGCCGTTCTATACCGCTTAAATATCCAACAGAATACGTGTTGGATCTTCCAGTAACTCTTTAATGGTTACCAGGAAACCCACCGACTCTTTGCCATCGATAATACGATGATCGTAAGACAAGGCCAGATACATCATGGGTAAAATTTCGATCTTGCCATCCACCACCATGGCACGGTCCTGGATTTTGTGCATGCCCAAAATCGCTGATTGCGGTGGGTTAATGATGGGCGTGGACATCAAGGAACCAAAGACACCGCCATTGGTAATGGTGAAATTACCGCCCTGCAAATCATCCATCGACAACTTACCATCGCGACCTTTAAGCGCGAGCTCTTTGATGCTCTTTTCGATCTCAGCCAGGTTCATTTTATCGCAGTCACGCAATACTGGCGTGACCAAACCACGCGGGGTGGATACCGCAATGCTGACATCAAAGTAGTTATGATAAACAATATCATCACCATCAATGGCTGCGTTCACTTCTGGGAAGCGTTTCAGTGCTTCTGTCACCGCTTTCACATAGAACGACATAAAGCCTAAACGAATGCCGTGACGCTTCTCGAATACCTCTTGGTACTGCTTACGCAGATCCATAATCGGCTTCATGTTCACTTCATTGAACGTGGTAAGCATGGCAGTTGAATTTTTTGCTTCCAGCAAGCGGTTGGCAATGGTTTTACGCAGACGCGTCATCGGTACCCGTTTTTGTGTCCGGTCACCTGAAACCGCGGCCGGCGCAGAAGATGTAGCAGGCTTAGCGCTTTCTTTACTACCAGCAGAAGCTGCATACTTTTCCACATCTTCTTTGGTGATACGACCATTTTTACCACTGCCTTTGATCTTGCTGGCATCCAGGCCTTTTTCGGCCACTAAACGGCGTACTGACGGGCTCATCACCTCATCACCACCATCCGAGCTGTCATCGCTATCCGCTTTAGTTTCTTCTTTCGCAGAAGAAGAGCTATCAGATTTATCATCAGACTTGCTCTCTGATTTTGCCGGTGCCGCCCCTGCTTCTAACTTACCAATCACCTGCTCAGCATTCACAGTCGCCCCGGTATCTTCCAGGATTTCGCCCATCACACCATCAGCTTGAGCAACGACTTCCAGCACGACTTTGTCGGTTTCAATATCAACCAATACCTGGTCACGGGAAACAGCTTCACCTGGTTTGACATGCCAGGTTGCGATTGTTGCATCTGCAACGGATTCGGGAAGTACAGGTACTTGAATGTCCACTTGTTCACCTTTTGCGGATTGTTCAGATTGAGAGGGCTCAGCAGATTTCTTGTCTTCAGAAGATTCTTTTGATGTCTTATCTTCTGAAGACTCAGCTGTTGAGGCTTTATTGTTTGACGATTGTTTGTCATCACCGGCAGTCAGTGTAGCCAGAACCTGCTCAGCGGTGACAGTGTCACCTTCCTGATGCTTGATCGCGCTGATCACCCCATCATCCGGGGCTGCCACTTCAAGCACCACTTTATCGGTTTCGATATCAACCACGATCTGATCACGGCTGACTGAGTCCCCTTCTGCAACGTGCCATGTAGCAACAGTTGCATCGGCAACAGACTCAGGCAATACAGGTACTTTAATGTCTGTCATTTGTTGTCCTCATGATTCAGCGTCAACGCATCGTTGATCAGAGCTTGCTGTTGCTTATTGTGTACAGACAAGTAGCCAACAGCCGGCGACGCGGAAGCTTCACGCCCTGCATACGTCAGGTAACCATTTTTGCCAATCGCATGACGGAAGTGGTGTTGGCTGCAATACCAGGCGCCCTGATTTTGTGGCTCTTCCTGACACCAGACATAATCAGTCACATGGGTGTATTCGCTCAGAACCTGATCCATCTCATCATGCGGGAATGGATACAGCTGTTCGACGCGGATCAGCGCAATATCGGTGATTTCACGTTTGCGACGTTCATCCAGTAAGTCGAAATAGACCTTACCACTACAGAACACCACACGTTTAACCGCTTTTGGATCGATGTCATCAATTTCGCCAATGACATTCTGATAACGGCCTGATGCCAGCTCTTCCAGCGTCGACGTGGCCATCGAGTGACGCAGCAAAGACTTGGGTGACATCACGATCAGAGGGCGGCGCATCGGACGGACCAGCTGGCGGCGTAACATATTGAACACCTGAGCCGGTGTGGTTGGGATGCATACCTGCATATTGTGATCGGCACACAACTGCAAGAAACGCTCAAGGCGTGCTGAAGAGTGCTCCGGCCCCTGCCCCTCATAACCATGAGGCAGCAGCAACGTCAGGCCACACAAACGGCCCCACTTTTGCTCGCCAGAGCTGAGAAACTGGTCAATCACCACCTGAGCACCATTAGCAAAGTCACCAAACTGACCTTCCCAAATCACCAGGGCTCGAGGTTCAGCGGTAGCATAGCCATACTCAAATGCCATCACCGCTTCTTCAGACAAGGCGGAGTCGTAGACCTGGAACGGCCCCTGCTCAGCTGAAATATGCTCTAACGGCGTAAAGGTGCTGCCATCGGTCTGATTATGCAACACTGCATGGCGGTGGAAAAAGGTACCGCGACCTGAGTCCTGGCCCACAATACGAATGCGGCTGCCACCATCAACAATAGAGGCATACGCCAGAATTTCAGCAAAGCCCCAATCAATTTTCTTGTCACCTTTGAGCATTTTAGCCCGGTCTTCATACACTCGGGCAACCTGGCGCTGCATGGGGTGTGTCTCAGGCACGGCTATGGCTTTTTCACCTAAAGCCACCAGCTCTTCAACACTCATGCTAGCATCGTAATCAGAGTCCCAGTCCTGGTTCAGGAAAGGCGTCCAGTCGACCGAGCTTTCATGATCCATTTGCCGCCATTCATCCACCACACAATCGCCTTTATCCAGCGCATCGCGATAGGCAGACATCATGGCTTTAATGTCATCCGAACTGAACAAGCCTTCATTTACCAGCTGCTCTGCATAGATTTCACGGGGTGTTGGATGCTTTTTAATTTTTTGATACATCAACGGCTGAGTCGCATTTGGCTCATCCGCTTCGTTATGGCCATTACGACGATAACAAACCAAATCAATGACCACATCACGTTTAAAGGTGTTGCGGTAATCCACAGCCAATTGCGCCACTAGCACCACCGCCTCTGGGTCATCGCCATTGACATGGAAAATCGGCGCCTGCACCATCTTGGCTATATCGGTGCAATACTCAGTAGAGCGCGTATCTTCACGATTCGATGTGGTAAAACCAACCTGATTATTGATGACCAAACGAACGGTGCCACCCACTCTAAAAGCTCGGGTCTGCGAAATATTGAAGGTTTCAGCCACCACGCCCTGGCCGGCAAAAGCCGAGTCGCCATGGATGGTGATCGGCAAGGCTAAAGATCCGTCGGTACAACCACGACGGTCCAAACGCGCACGAACAGACCCCATCACCACCGGATTCACAATTTCAAGGTGTGATGGGTTAAATGCCATCGCCAGGTGAACATCACCGCCTTTGGTCGCAAAGTCGGAAGAGAACCCCATGTGATACTTCACATCGCCAGCGCCAACCACGGTGTATTTACCAGCAAACTCATCAAACAGCTCAGATGGGTTTTTGCCCAACACGTTTATAAGTGTATTCAGGCGACCACGGTGCGCCATACCGATGACACAGTCTTTAGCCCCATGCTCACCTGCGCAGTGGATCATGGTTTTCAGCATCGGGATCATGGCATCGCCACCTTCCAGGCCAAAGCGCTTGGCACCCGGAAACTTCGAGCCGAGATATTTCTCCAGGCCATCTGCTGCGATCAAGTCTTTTAAAATGCGCTCTTTGGTGCTTTTGTCATAGGCAGGCGTGGAATGAATACTCTCCAGACGTTGCTGGATCCAGCGCTTTTCATCGGTAGAGACAATATGCATGTACTCCGCACCGATGGAACCACAGTAGGTTTTTTCCAGTGCTTTATGCAAATCACCCAATTTCATGGTTTCAGAGCCACCGGCGAATGATCCAACATTGAACTCGGTATCGTAATCAGCTTGAGACAGTTCATGATGCGATAACTCAAGATCACGAATGCGCTGCTGAGGCCACAAGTTCAATGGGTCCAATTTCGCTAACTGATGACCACGAAAACGATAGGAGTTGATCAGTTGCAGTACTTTAACCTGACGAGAATCAGCCGCTTGATTGCCCGCAACCGTAACTACTTCACGGTGTTTATTGCGAGCCAGTTCAGCAAACTGCTGACGGATATCAGTGTGACGGGTTTCCAAATCAACACCGTCAAGTTTTGGCAATTGAGCAAAGAACTCTCGCCACTCATCCCCTACACTGGTAGGTTCCGCCAAATAGGATTCATAGAGTTCATCCACGTAGGCCATGTTGCCACCGCCCAGATGAGAAGACTCTAGCCACGCCTTCATTACACCTTCGTGCATTTAGTTTCCCTTATTTCTGCGCACCTGGAAAAAAACCGCAAAAAAATAACAGTATAGCCTAAGCTCTGTTATTTTTTTGCTGACATCCACTAGTTAACAGCTAATTATCGGCTATTCACCAGCTATACATCACAAAACGGGCGCATTACAACGCCCGGTTTAACAACATCGATTTAATCTGGCCAATGGCTTTGGTCGGGTTTAAGCCTTTAGGGCACACATTGACACAGTTCATGATGCCATGACAGCGAAACACACTAAAGGCATCATCCAGATCATTCAAACGCTCTTCAGTGGCCGTATCGCGACTATCTGCTAAGAATCGATAAGCATGTAGCAAGCCAGCTGGACCAATAAATTTATCCGGGTTCCACCAGAACGATGGGCAAGAGGTTGAACAACATGCACACAAGATGCACTCATACAAACCATCCAGCTCAGCACGTTGCTCAGGTGATTGTAAAAACTCACCGGCAGGTGGCAGCTTGCTGTCATTGATCAAGTAGGGTTTTACTTTTTCGTACTGGGTATAAAACTGGCTCATATCGACCACCAGGTCACGCACCACTGGCAAGCCCGGTAATGGACGGATGACAATTTTACCGCCCTTGGTGCCGGTTGCAGACAGGGGCGTAATACAAGCCAGGCCATTTTTACCATTCATGTTCAAGCCGTCAGAGCCACAGACCCCTTCCCGGCACGAACGACGAAACGATAACGTTGGATCCTGCTCTTTCAACTTGATCAGTGCATCCAGCACCATCATGTCCCGGCCTTCCGGGTTCTCCAGCGTATAGTCCTGCATGCGAGGTGCATCATCGACATCAGGGTTATAACGATAGATCGAGAAAACTAAATTCTTCATCGCTGTGCCCTCTTAATAAGTACGCGCTTTAGGTGGGAACGCTTCACGGAACTTCGGCTCCAGATTCACATCACGCTTAAACATGGATTCAGTCTCTGGTGAGTACACACTGTGACACAACCAGTTCGCATCATCCCGATCTGGGAAATCAAAGCGAGCGTGAGCACCACGGCTCTCAGTGCGGAAGTTGGCAGCCACGGCTGTGGAATAAGCGGTTTCCATCAGGTTGTCCAGTTCCAGACACTCAATACGCATGGTGTTAAAGTCTGAGCTCTTGTCATCCAGCCGGGCAAACTGCAAACGCTCACGAATGGTTTTCAGCTCGGCCAGACCTTCAGCCATGGCTTCACCTTCACGGAAGACCGAGAAGTTAAGCTGCATGCACTCTTGCAGATCTTTCTTAATCTGTACCGGATCTTCACCCTGACCTGGTTTGCTGTCTTCCCAGCGACGAGTGCGCGCCAAGGCAGCATCCAAATCAGATTCAGAAGCAGGACGAGCTTCGGCAGTTGCGGCCAGCGCTTCGCCCAAATGCAAACCGGTTGCCCGACCAAACACCACCAGATCCAATAGCGAGTTGCCACCTAAGCGGTTGGCACCATGCACTGACACACAAGCGATTTCACCACAAGCGAACAAGCCAGGCACCACATCGGTTTTGCCATCTTCAGTCGGTTTAATGACCTGACCATTCACATTGGTCGGAAT
>JAIUMG010000199.1 GCA_022565655.1 Alkalimonas sp. | reverse complement strand
TGTTACCAGCCGCGCGGTGCGCTCTTACCGCACCCTTTCACCCTTACCTGATCCCGCAAGCGGGCCATCGGCGGTTTGCTCTCTGTTGCACTAGTCGTCGGCTTACGCCGCCCAGGCGTTACCTGGCACTCTGCCCTGTGGAGCCCGGACTTTCCTCCCCTTGCAAATGCAAGCAGCGATTGCCCTGGCCAACTCGGGGCGCATTATACGTCAAACGCAGATGTAACACAGCCTTTATTTCTGTTGCAGTGATAATCCCAGTTGATAAAGCGCATTTTTTTTCAAGCTATGGATCTCGGCAGTCAGGGCAGCGGCTTTTTTCAGTGGTAGCTCTGCCATCAGCAACTGCAAGGTGTTCACTGCAGCAGGGGCAATATCACTGTCGCTGTCTTGTTTGGCAGCCGGCGCTATCATCAGCACCATTTCACCTTGACAACGTTTCGGGTCCTCCTGCAGCCAGTGCAGGATATCGCTGGCGGTACCGCGGGCAAAATGCTCAAAGGTTTTGGTCAGCTCTTTGGCCAGCACCAACTCCCGCTCAACGCCAAACACCTCGGCCACATCATGCAAGGTATCCTGTACTCTGCGCGCCGTTTCATAACACACCAGAGTACCAACTCCGGCTGGAATACGCTTTAGCTGGTTGATACGCTGTTGCTGTTTGGCTGCTAAAAACCCGATAAATAAAAACTGATCGGTGGGTAAACCTGCCGCACACAGGGCCGTGATCAAGGCGCAAGGCCCCGGGATCGGCAGCACCTGCACACCGGCTTGCTGACAATGCCGTACCAGGCTGTATCCCGGATCGCTGATCAAGGGAGTACCGGCATCCGAAATTAAGGCAATGCTTTGCCCTTGTTGCAGATTCTCGATTAACGATGCCGCCCGCTGCTTTTCATTGTGATCATGCAAGGCCAGCATACGAGTGGTAATGCCAAAGTGCTGCAACAACCGGGCTGAGTGCCGTGTATCTTCAGCGGCTATCCAGTCGACTTGTTGCAAAACCTCCAAAGCACGCTGACTGATATCGTTCAGGTTGCCGATTGGCGTTGCCACTATATAGAGTTGTCCGGTTTCTGTCGTCATGGGGTCGCTTTTGTTTGAGCTTCTGAGTGGGACTCAGTAAGATAGTGCCATCATTCAGCTATGGTACTGCGCATTGTGAATTCCAGCAAACAAAAGCCATTTCTTCTTTTTAGCCTGCTCGTGCTACTTTTGGCCGGTTGTGCTCAGCAAACGCCTCAAGTCACAACCCCGGTTGCCACTCCTGAGCCTGATAGTGAGCTCGTACCGGATGAAAGCGGTAAAACGGCCCGGCAGTGGATGGATGAAGCGCGGCAATTGCAAGGTCAACGGCAACAAGAAGCCTTGCTGCAAGCGACAACCGCCGCACTGGACGAACAAAATCCCCGACTCGCTCTGGCGATTAGTGACGAACTCAACCGTCTGGATCAGCCCTGGTTACAGGCCGCTTTGCCAGCATCACAACTGCAGGCGTTGCTGGATTTAAACCAGTACAACCTGGCCCAAAAACTGATTGAGCAAACGGAGTTCTCTGCGCTGGAGTCTTCCACTCAGCCGAACTTTTCATATCAAGCGGCGCGTTTATTTCATCAGTTGCAACAACCTCAAAAAGCCGCTCATTGGCTATTGCGGTGGGATGAAATAACTGCGCCTATGACCGATGCTCAACCCCAGTGGCAACAGCTATGGCAACTGCTAAGCCAGCTGGATGAGCAACAATTGCAGCAACTGATGGTCAACGCAGGCCCCCGAACCACAGCCTGGTTGCAGCTGGCATCCGGCCTGCGTCCTGTGCTGGGGCAACCTGAGCAGGTACAACAGCAGCTGCAACGATGGCAGCAGCGGTACGCTCAGATGCCGGCACTGGAAGCCTTACCGGCTTCCATTCTACAACTGACTGAGCTCACTCCGTTTCAGCCTGCACGTGTTGCGGTGTTATTGCCAATTCACGGTAATCTGCGTGCTCATGCTCAAGCCATTCAAAATGGCCTGCTGGCGGCAGCGACATCCCAACCCGATATAGAGCTGTTTTTTCTCGACAGTCAACTTGAGGTACAGCAGCTGCATAATGAGTTAACAGCCCTCACTATTGATTTTGTGCTTGGTCCTTTGCAACGAAGCCGGGTGGATACTATCCGACAGCAGAGTGACTGGCATTGGCCCACCTTGTTTTTAAATCAGCCCAGCCAGCAAGAGCCACTCAACCCAGATCAGGATGCCTTCTTTTTCAGCCTGAGCATGGAAGATGAAGCCAGCCAGATGGCCGCCTTGTTTCAGCGCCGAAATTACCAACGCCCGGTATTGATCCATGCTCAAAACCCAAATGCCGAGCGCATGGCCCGTCATTTCAGCCGCCAATGGCGGGCCTATGGCCATGAAGCGCCTGAATCATACAGTTTCCAGGCCAGAGATGAGCTGGAAGCCATGGTCGCTCGCTTGCTCGAGCTGGAACAAAGCCGGCAACGGCTTCGGCAAATTAGTCAGTTGATCCCTGGTGAAGTGGAAACCGATGTGCACAGCCGGCTTGATATCGACGCGGTCTATTTGCTGGCCGATCCAACACAAACCCGGTTGCTAAAACCCTTTTTGGATGTCTCTGTCAGCCAGACTGCGCCGAGCTTGCCGGTGTATGCCAGTTCACG
The DNA here is from genome assembly GCA_022565655.1 of Alkalimonas sp. Classification (GTDB taxonomy): domain Bacteria; phylum Pseudomonadota; class Gammaproteobacteria; order Enterobacterales; family Alteromonadaceae; genus Alkalimonas. The sequence goes on along the minus strand of JAIUMG010000199.1, from coordinate 3,631 downwards.
CAGCCATGGCATTCAGGCCGATCGAACCGATCACCGGGATTTAGCCGGCCTGACCTTTACTGAAATGCCCTGGATGCTAACGGCGCAACAAGGCCATGAGTTACGTCGTCAATTTGACCAACTATTCCCAGATCAGGATGAAACCTTGCAGCGCCTTTTTGCCATGGGTTTTGATGCCTTGCAACTGATCCCCAAGCTGCGTCAACTGCAACAGATCCCGGCACTGCGCCATGCTGGTTTAACCGGGGAGCTAAGCCTGACCCCTCAGGGCCAGATCCAACGACAATTGAGCTGGGCACGTTACAGCCAACGTGCTTTGCAAGCCGTTCAGGAGCCCTGATATGGCCAATACGCTTGGGGTTCCTTATGAGCAACTGGCTGAACAGTTCTTGCAACAGCAGGGCTTGCAAAGCCAGGCGAAAAATTTTCGCTGCAAGCTCGGTGAAATTGACTTGATCATGCGAGATGGCCCGGTTTTGATCTTTATTGAGGTCAAGTACCGTGCCTCGAACTCCTTTGGCGGCGCGATGGCGGCAGTCAGCCAACGCCAGCAACAAAAGCTGCTGCGAACCGCACAACTGTATTTGCAACGTAGCCAACATCAGGGCCCATGCCGCTTTGATGTGGTCGCGATCTCCGGGCAGGAGCCCTATGACTTTAACTGGATCAAAAGCGCCATTCAGGCAGGATAACCAACCGAACAATAACAGGACGTGCGATGCAGGACAAAATCCGCCAGCTATTTAGCGAAAATATTCAAACCATGATTGCCACCAGTGAAGTCATGGCCGGCCCAATTGAGCAAGCCGCATTTCGTATTGTCAGCAGCCTGATCGAAGGGGGTAAGGTGATTTGCTGCGGCGATGGTGCCACAGCCAGCCTGGCTCAGCACTTTGCTCAACTGCTGCTGGATCAATATGAAACCGAACGTCCTTGTTTGCCAGCTTTTGCCTTGCATCAGGATCAGTCCAGTTTAAGCCCAAGCGCCACCACCAATACCGACTACTTTGCCCGCCAGGTAAAAGCGCTCGGGCAAAAAGGCGATATTTTACTGGTTATTTCACTGCGTGGTGAAGAACAAAGTCTGATTAAAGCGGTCGAAGCAGCACTGACCTGCGATATGAGTATTGTGGCCTTGACGGTCGAAGGCAGTGATGAGCTTTCCGGCTTACTGAATGCTCAGGATACTGAACTGCGGGTGCCGGCCCATCGCAATGCCCGGGTTTATGAGTGCTATGCTTTTTTACTGCACTGCTTATGCGAACTTATTGAAATGAACCTTTTTCCACAACAGGGTGAATTATGAAACAGCAACGTTTAGTGATGGTTTTGGCTGGCATGGTGCTGCTGCAAGGCTGCGCCGCTGCTGTGATAGCCGGTGGCGCTACTGCGGTGGTTTCAGCACAGGATCGCCGCACCATCGGCTATCAAATTGACGACAAAGGCATTAGCTTGCGAGCCAACCAACAATTCGCCGAAGCCGGTTTAAATGAGCAAGGCCGGATCAATGTGGTCAGTTACAATGGTGTGGTGCTGTTAACCGGCCAGGTTGAGTCGGAAGCCGCACGGCAACAAGCTGGACGTATTGCCCGGGATTTGCAGAGTGTGCGCGATATGCATAACCAAATTCGGGTAGGCTCGCCCATTTCGTTATCGACCCGCAGCCGCGATAGCTGGATCACCGCCCGGGTCAAATCCTCATTGCTGGCTGATAGTGATATCAGCGGGATGAACATTAAAGTGGTGACTGAAGACGGCGAGGTGTTCCTGATGGGGATCGCATCAGCGCTTGAGGCTGATAAAGCGGTGGAAATTGCCCGCCATGTCGATGGCGTCCGGCGTGTAGTCAGAGCATTCGAACTGCAGTAAAGCTAAACTTTACTCACTTGAAGTTATGAACGATAGAAAGCCGGGGCTGGTAGAAAGTACAAATCAACAATCTCTAAGCGCATGCAAAACTTTGGAGTGAAACTCACGCTGTTTCATCACCAGCATCACGATCACCGTCGCCGCCATAAACAGCAAAGGGTCAATAAACCAAGCCAAAGCGGCCAGTGAAAAGTACATGGCGCGCAAACCGTAATTGAATGAGTGACCGGCCTGGTCAATCACCTTGGCCGCCCGGACCGCATAGGCCTCCCGATCGGCATCATCCATCTTGCGACCATCAGGCGCCGCACCGATTAACACACCACCAAAGCCGTACTGACGCAGTGACCAGGTAAACTGGAAGAAGGCAAAGACGTAAATCAGCGCGATACAGAGTAATTTCAGTTGTAAAGAGACCTCAGCATCACTGCTCCAGGGCAGCACATTGGCCAGCACCACACTGATTTTTTCGGCCGATGCCAAAGCAGTTAACAGACCGGCCAGCACCAACAGGCTACTGGATGCAAAAAAACTGACATTGCGCTCCAGGGTTGAAAGCAAGCCAACATCGGCCATCTTGTTTTCCCGGCAGAGCATTTGCTGCATCCAGTCATTGCGTTTACGGCGCAATTCATACGACAAGCAACTGACGGTTTTTGCCCGCCGTTTGGCCACTAAGGTATAGCCCACCCAAATGGTCAAAAACCACAGTACTGCAATCAGATCAAACCAACCCGTCATAACCGTCCTTCCACTTTTTGCTGCGCCACGATCGTTATAGCATAACGGCTGGCGTATCAGCCAGCCGTTATTCAGTCGTTATGGTTGCAGCGGCAACATCAGAACGTCACACGCATCCCTAAGGTCAGATTACGGCCAGGCAAAGGCGCATCCTCTTTAATGAAAGAGCTATGCACGAAAGCCAGCTGATTGGTGACATTTTGCGCTTTGGCAAAGGCCATCATGTCCATGTGCTGCCAATGAAAATGATAATTCAGGTTGGCTTCCAGCAAGGTATAACCAGGCGTAACGGTTTCGTTTTCACCCACCCGGTTCTGCTTGCCATGGTGCGTCATGCCCAATTGAGCGGTCCAGTCGTTGGCACTGTACTGATACTCGGCGCCCAGCCGATACGCCGGGATACGTGGTAAATTGCTGCCATCGCTTAAACGCGCCCGCACAGTATCAGCCAGCACACTGATTTGATGATCAGGGGCAAAGCGCCAGGTCAGACTGCCTTCAGCACCATGGATCTTGGCATCTTGCTGGGTGTATTGGTACGCATCAAAACCTAAGAACTCCACACCGAGATTACGTAAGTAAGCGAAATCATCCACCCGGTTGTAAAACACATTCAATTGGTAGCTGATATCGGTCCACTGACCACGCATTCCCAAGTCGACGTTATTGGCCCGCTCCACTTTGGATAAGCTGGCATCGCTGATGATCTGCAGTGCATCACCTTCTTGACTGACCTGATAAGCGGTACCGATTTCATAAGAGCGGGTGCCAACATGAATACCATTGGCATACAGCTCATTGGCGGCAGGCGCACGCTCAGCCTGACTAAAAGCAGCCGTCAGCTGGTGTTGCTCATCCAACTGATAGACCGCCCCAACCGACCAACTGAACAAATTAAACGGATCGCGAATGGCTTGGCTACCCAGACTATCCGTCACTTCATCGGCTTGCTGCACCAGGAACGCAACTTTGGCGACCTGACCTTTGAGTTCGGTACTCGCCTGGAGCGCCTGGTGCAGCA
>JAIUMG010000198.1 GCA_022565655.1 Alkalimonas sp. | reverse complement strand
ATGCCTGTGTTAGACAAACTTTGTAACACTGTTTTCAAACCCGGGTCTCTCACCCGGGTTTGTTTTGGTTTATAGTGGTGAAAAAAGTACAGGGTGTCGATGCATGGCTTCGCAGGAAACCACAAAAATACTGGTTGTTGATGACGATGTTCGTTTAAGGGGCTTACTGGAGCGTTATCTGGTTGAGCAAGGGTTTCAGGTTCGCACGGTAGCAGATTATGAGCAAATGCAGCGCGTGATGGAGCGGGAGCACTTTCATCTGATGGTGCTTGATTTGATGTTGCCAGGTGAGGATGGTTTGTCGATTTGTCGCAAGCTGCGTCATCAGGACAATAGCATTCCGATCATTATGCTGACCGCGAAAGGAGATGAAGTCGACCGTATCATTGGCCTGGAGATGGGCGCCGATGATTACCTGCCAAAACCCTTTAACCCCCGTGAGTTGTTAGCCCGAATCCGTGCCGTGATGCGACGGAAAAATAAAGAATTACCTGGTGCACCCTCACAAGAAGAAACGGTGGTGGCATTTGGCCCGTTTCGTTTCAACCTGGCCACCCGGGAAATGCACAAAGGGGATGAGGTCATGCCGCTGACCAGTGGTGAGTTTGCCGTGCTGAAAGTGCTGGTAAGCCACCCGCGTGAGCCGTTATCCCGTGATAAACTGATGAACCAGGCCCGAGGCCGTGATTACTCTGCGATGGAGCGTAGTATTGATGTACAGGTGTCTCGCTTACGAAGAATGCTGGAGGATGACCCGGCACACCCGCGTTACATCCAAACGGTGTGGGGGCTTGGTTATGTGTTTGTGCCTGATGGTGCCGTGACTGGATGAGATTGTTCCCGCGCAGTGCTTTTGGGCAAACCGTTTTTCTGATTGGCTTGCTATTGCTGATTAATCAGCTGGTGTCTTATGTCACCGTGGCCTTTTATGTGATTAAGCCAACGGCTCAGCAAATTAACCAGCTGGTCGCCAAACAGATTAAGGTGGTATTTATCGATCATCAGCATGATGAGGTGCTGTTAACTGAAGCAATGGCTGAGCGCTTTCAACAAGTGACCGATATTGAAATCTACCCGCAACACCTGGCCGAGCAACATGGCTTACTTGAGGCTCGTTTTTATCAGTTTATGTCCAATGATATGTCCACTGAGCTGGGTGGCCCTACTGAAGTTCGAATTGAGCAAGGGTCGCAGCTTGCTTTTTGGGTACGACCTCCTCAAGCACCGGACTATTGGATCCGTATTCCCCTGTCTGGCCTCGATGAAAGCCAGTTTTCTCTGCTGACCTTTTATTTGCTGATGATCGGCTTTCTCAGTGTCGCTGGAGGCTGGTGGTTTGCCACCACCTTAAACCGGCCATTGAAAAGCTTGCAACATGCGGCGTTACGGGTCGGCCGTGGTGATATTCCTGATCCTTTACCTGAGCAGGGTTCCAGCGAGATACGGGCAGTGACCCGGGCCTTTAATCAAATGGCAACCGGCATTAAGCACCTGGAGCAGGATCGGGCGTTATTGATGGCCGGGGTATCGCATGATTTGCGGACCCCACTGACCCGGATCCGTCTTGCCAGTGAAATGCTGCAAGAGCAGGATGGCTGGATCCGTGATGGCATTATCAATGACATTGAGGACATGAATGCCATTATCGATCAGTTTATGGATTACATCCGCCACCATAAAGATGAAGAGATGCAGTGGATTAATCTGAATGACCTGATTGAAGAGTTGCTGCAGTCTGAGCATTTGCAACAGCGAGAGTTGCTGCATGAGTTAGCCGGCGACTTGCCCAACATTCCTGCCAGGCGCATAGCCATTAAGCGGGTGCTGAATAATCTGATGGAAAATGCCTTGCGTTACAGTGCAGGGGATATTGAGATCAGCACCGGCTATGAGCGAGGGCGCCGCCAGGTCTATTTGCAAGTCAGGGATTATGGCCCCGGCATCCCGGAAGAGAATATGCAGGCGATGTTTGAGCCTTTCACTCAGGGCGATACGGCCCGAGGCTCAGGCGGTTCCGGGCTTGGTTTAGCGATTATCAAAAAAATTGTCGACATGCACCATGGCGAGATCACCTTACATAATCATGCGCATGGTGGCTTGGTGGCTCGGATTTACCTACCCGTGAAAGCTCGGGTGTCCTAAGCTTCGTCTTGCTGCAGAGAATCCAGTAACTGTTGCAGACTGGCCGGATCAAAGTGGTAATTGGTGCGGCAGTACTCGCATTGAATCTCCAACTGACCTTCTTCGATATGTTCCTGAATGGCCTGAGCTCCCAGATTCAAGATAGCTGCTTCGCACTTTACCCGCGAGCAGCCACACTCAAACCGGACCGGTTGCAATGGAAAGGCTTCGACCACTTCCTGATGAAACAAGCGGTGCACTACCTCCGCGGCTGGTAAGTTCAGTAATTCTTCAGCTTTGATGGTATCAGACAGCATTACTAGCTCGGCAAATTCTTCATGAGACTTCTGCTGGTCAACCGGCAAGACCTGCAGCAGCATCCCGGCTGCTTTGCTGGACTCTGGTTGCACATCGGTAAACAGATAAACCCGGGTAGGCAGTTGCTCGGACTGCACAAAGTAAGCTTCGAGCGTCTCTTTTAAACTATCCCCTGTCAGCGGAATAATGCCCTGATACCGTTCGCCCTGATGCGGCGTGATGGTGACCAGTAAATACCCTTCACCCACCAGGGCACGTAAGCCTTCCCCCTGAACTTCGGATTGCAGGCGAGCAACGCCACGAAATACTTGCTGATCGGTGCCGTTGACGGTGGCATAACGGACAGGGCCATCACCTTGCAGTTGCACGGAGATTTCGCCTTCAAACTTCAACGTGGCGGTTAGCAGGCTGGTCGCTGCCACCATCTCTGCCAATAATTGTTTCACCGGGAGTGGGTAGTCATGGCCTTGCAGCATCTGCTGCACACTGTGGGCTAAATCGACAATCTCCCCCCGGACATGCTTGTCGCGGAACAGGAAGCGGAATAACGTATCTGAATTCATCTTGGCTCTCATTGCTGGGATTTAATAAGCAGCAGCTGGCGACGCATCTTTTTGTCGGGCTTGGTGTCTGGGTGCGGAGCATACAGGCTATTGGTTTTCCGCAGCTCAGCCCGCTCTTGGCGTAATGCCAGGCTGTCGCTGGTTTCTTCGTACAAAGCTTGTGCCAGTGGGGCGGATAAGCGCTTTTCTGCCAGGCCTTTGACGATGACTGTTTTTTCATCGTAGCCCTGGGCCAGCTTAATACTGGCGCCAACTTCCACCATTTTGCTGGCTTTACAACGTTGGCCATTATAATGCACTTTACCACCATCGATCATGTTTTTTGCCAGGGTTCGGGTTTTGTAGAAACGACAGGCCCACAGCCATTTATCCAGCCGGATAGTCTCTGGGTGCTGTATTTCTGCTTTGCTCATAATAATCCTCTGGTCGACACAATTTATCTGTTATACAGTAGGCCAGTCAGCGCGGATTTGCCGTTAACATACTGTGAAACTTTATCGCGCCCCTTGTTGTCTGAGGGACAACTCAGTAAGATGATACGTCCTCTATTATAAGAACATGATAAATGAATTGGCAGCCCTTTTCCCAACATCTAACGAGCATGGTTCAGCGTATACCACAAAAGCTGATCAGCCAGGTCCTGGTTGTTCTGCTGGTGGTGCTGACGGGCTGGCTGCTGGCCCGGCTGAGTTGGTTGATGATACCACAACCAGAGGCGGATAGCTGGCAACCGCAGCTGGGGGGAAGCTCATCGGCAACCGCATCAGCACCCGATGTACAACGCTTATTAAGTTTTTCATTATTTGGCAAAGCCGAAGCGCAAGCAGAGACTGCACCTGAGCCTGTGGTAACCGAAGCGCCTAAAACGCGCTTGAATGTCAAATTGACTGGCCTGGTCTCCGGGCTGGATCCTGCGATGGGCAGTGCAGTGATAGAAAGCCGGGGATCCGAGTTTGGCTATGCGGTTGGTGATAGCATTGAAGGCACCAATGCCACTTTGTATCAGGTATTTAATGACCGGGTGCTGTTACAAGTTGCCGGTCGCTTCGAAACCCTGATGCTGGATGGTGTTGAATTTACCCGTATTGCCGAAGCCAATGTCGGGCTGGGACGCGAGGATGAACCAGAACCTGCGGTGTCACCTGTACAGCCAATGACTCCCAGGGTGAACAGCGCAGAGCTGGCCGCTCAACGTGAAGCCCTTCTGGCTGAGCCAATGCGGTTTTTTGAATTTATTCGCGTCACACCTGAACGGCGTGGCGGTGAAATGTTAGGGTTTCGTCTGATGCCCGGCCGTGATCCTGGTATGTTTCAACGCTTAGGTTTTCGACCGAATGATCTGGCGGTTGAAATCAATGGGATGCCGTTAAACGATTTGCAGCAGGCGAATATGGCGATGGAACAATTACGAGAGGCAACAGATGCCTCCGTACGGATCGAGCGTGATGGCGAGCTGATCGATATTCAGTTTAACCTGTCTCAATAACAACGATGACACAGATGGTGACACACACAATGCAGTCAGGGTCTTTTTTCAAGCGGTGTAGCCGCAAGTTTGCGGTGCTGGGTTTGGCCGCCTTACTCAGTTATTCCATTCATGCCAGTGAAGAAGTGATGTACTCACCCAACTTCCGTGGCACCGATATCAATGAGTTTATCAGCATTGTGGGGATGAACCTGGAACGCACTATCATAGTAGAGCCTCAGGTGCGTGGCCGTGTGAATGTGCGCAGTTACGAAATGCTGAATGCCGAGCAGTACTACCAATTTTTCCTTAATGTGCTCGAAGTCTACGGTTTTGCTGTGGTGGAAATGGAAAGCGGTGTACTGAAAGTGGTACGTGGCAAAGACGCCAAAACCTCGAACATTCCGGTGGTGGGTGATGAAAACCCCGGCATTGGTGATGAGATGGTTACGAGGGTGGTGCAGGTTCGCAATGTCTCGGTCCGTGAGTTAGCGCCTTTATTGCGTCAGTTTGTCAACCAGGCCGGTAGCGGCCATGTGGTCAATTACGACCCGTCGAATGTGTTGATGATGACCGGGCCTGCCGCGACGGTCAACCGGATGGTGGATATTATCCAACGGGTGGATCGGGCCGGCGATCAGGAAGTCGAAATTATTCGCTTAAATTATGGCTCGGCCAGTGAGATGGTGCGCATACTGGAAAGCATTTACCGCTCTCAGGGCCGTGGTGAACAGCCCGACTTTTTGATCCCGCGTATCGTGGCCGATGAGCGCACCAATAGTGTGGTGGTCAGCGGCGAGCCGCAGGCACGCCAACGCGTGGTTGAGTTGGTGCAGCGGCTGGATGCCGAGCTGGAAACCAGCGGCAATACCCGGGTCTTTTACCTGAAGTATGCCAAAGCCGACGAGTTGGTGCCAGTGCTGAAAAGCGTTGGTGAGTCTATTGTGACCGAGGCCAGTGGCCAGTCGCAGCAACAGCAGCAACAAGGTCGTCGTGCCAGCCAGAGCCGGGGTGTGAGTATTGAAGCTCATGCCGATAGCAATGCGGTCATTATCACCGCCCAACCCGACATTCTGCGCTCGCTGGAAGATGTTATTCGTCAGCTCGATATTCGCCGTGCCCAGGTGCTGGTCGAAGCCATTATTGTGGAAGTGTTTGATGGTGATGGCACCGACTTTGGCGTGCAGTGGATCCATGAAGAAGGTGGCTTGACCAACTTCAGCACTGGCAATGTGGTGCCGATTTCCAGTATCGCTGCCGGTGCCGGGCAAGCATCGCAATTTACCCGCGGCACCACGACCACGGTTGAGCGTCCTGACGGTACGACAACGACCAGTAGTACACCGGACGGAAACCGCGACTATTCCGGTTTAGCGCAAGCGTTACAAGGTTTGAATGGCGCTATGCTGGGGGTGTACCAAGGCAATTGGGGGGCGGTATTACAGGCCGTTCGCACCAGCACCAACTCCAATATTCTGGCGACGCCGCATATTACCACCATGGATAATCAAGAGGCTTTCTTCCTGGTTGGGCAGGAAGTGCCGGTGATCACCGGCTCGACCACAGGTTCCAATAATGACAACCCGTTCCAGCAGGTGAACCGGCAAGAGGTTGGTATCAAGTTGAAAGTGACGCCGCAGATCAATGAAGGCAATGCGGTGCAATTGATGATAGAGCAGGAAGTGTCCAGCATTGGTGGCGCGACGGCCGTCGATATCACCATCAATAAACGGGAAATTCGCACCACTGTGATGGCGGATGATGGCGCGACCGTGGTGTTGGGCGGTTTGATCGATGAAGATGTGCAGGAGAGTACCTCTAAGGTGCCATTATTGGGT
>JAIUMG010000197.1 GCA_022565655.1 Alkalimonas sp. | reverse complement strand
TGGCAGCATCACAGCGACCGGCTGCTGCAGATCATGGAGCAGGTTGGTTGGGACGGTCATTGGTATAAAAGGGCCACCTATGATGATGGCAGCTGGCTGGGTAGCCAGCACAGCGACGAATGTCAGCTTGATTCACTGAGCCAGTCCTGGGCTGTGCTGTCAGGTATGGCCAACCCCCAGCGAGCGGCTACCGCCATGGCTGCGGTGGAGCAGCACTTAGTGCAGCGCCAGCAGCAGTTGCTATTGCTGTTTACCCCGCCTTTTGATACCAGTACCCACAACCCTGGGTATATTAAAGGCTATCCGCCGGGGCTCCGTGAAAATGGTGGTCAGTATAGCCATGCTGCCATGTGGGTGGTGATGGCCTTTGCTAAACTTGGCCAGGCGAAACAAGCGCATCAGCTGTTCAGCATGCTCAATCCGCTGAATCATGCCTTAACCCCGGCCGATGTGACCCGTTATCAGTTGGAGCCTTATGTGGTGGCGGCCGATATTTATTCGGTGGCACCACACAGTGGCCGCGGTGGCTGGAGCTGGTATACCGGCGCGGCAAGCTGGATGTATCGTGCCGGGGTCGAAAGTCTGCTTGGTCTGACCCGTCATGGCAACCATATTCGAATAGCACCCTGCTTGCCGGCAGCCTGGCCAGGCTACAGCGCCACCGTAACCTTGGGTCGCAGCCGCTATGCTATAGAGATTAGTCAGCAAGTTGGGCAGGCATTACTGACGTTGGATGGTGCCGTAATCGCTGCTGATTCAGCCACCTTTGTCAGTGCAGATTGCATTACTTTGCCGCTGGATCAACAGTCACATCAACTAAGCTGGCAGCGTGCTTAGGTTCGCTGGGGTAGAGATAAAAAAACACCCGCCGTGGCGGGTGCTGCTGAAGCTTTAGTGGCGGATTAGTCAAGATGAGAGATGATCACTTCCACCCGGCGATTCTGTTGGCGGCCTTCCGCTGAGGCATTGCTGGCCAGTGGGATATCCAAGCCTTTACCAGAAGCATCAAGCCGGCTGCCGGCAATCCCCTCGGCGACCAGAAAGGCTTTGACTGCATCGGCCCGACGCTGTGATAACAAGACATTGTAGTCGGCTGAGCCCACATTATCGGTATGCCCTTCAATCAATGCATTGCGTTCAGGGTGAGTATTTAAAAACTGTGCCAGCTTTTCCAGGTGGTTACTGCTGCCGCCCTTCAGGTTAGCCTGGCCGGTATCAAACAGCACATCGCCAAGGGTTACCACCAAACCCCGGTCTGTTGGCCTGGCATTCAGCTCGGCGATTTGCGCCCGTAAATCCGCTGAGGTAGCTGCTGAAGCATCGGCTTGCTGGCGGGCTGAGCGGGCATCATCACGGGCACTGGCCGCCTCGGACAAAGCCAAGCCTTCCCGACTTTCGGCTTGCTGAGCTTGCTGTCTGGCCTGAACCGCATCACTACGGGCGCCACTGGCATCTTGGCGTGCAGCACTGGCATCGGCCCGGGCGCTGTCGGCTTCGCGACTGCGTGCTGCTAAGCGAACTTCATCCCGTTGCTGGCTTAACCCGGTACGCTGCTGCTCTAACTGGCGGGTTTGCGCCTGTGCTTCGGCCAGGGCTACTTTTCGTTCGGCCATCATTACCCGGTGGTCTGCCAGCGCTTTATCTTTCTCTGGCCGCTCAGCGGCGACCACGGCCAGCTCCGCTTCTTTAATGGCCAGCGGTGCTAATACTGCCAGTTGAGGGTCAGATTGCAGCTGGGTCAATTGCTGACGCACATTGGCGGCTCCATCCGGGCTTTGCGGGGCACTGGAGCAGCCGGCTAACATTATTGCAGCCAGACTCAGGCTCAACAGGGTTTTGCGAAAATAGAAGGGGGTGTTCATGGTTTGACTCCTGATGGATTGCGCTGCGCTTCCTGCTTAACCGCTTCAATACTTTGCAGCATGTCTTTATTGACTTCCTGGGCTTTTAGCAGCTCCGCCCGGGCCAGTGCAAGTTCGGCACTGAGTTGTGCTTGCAGCGCTAAACGCTCAGCCTGTGGCATATCTTTGGCTGTGATTGCCGCACGGGCCGCAACCAGTTCCTGACGAGCGGTATTCAGTTCAATGCTGGTATAACGGGTCACCTGGGCCCGCTCAGCCACGCCAATAGCACGCTCTGCAGCCGCCAATTCAGCACTGGGGGCTGGCTGTGAGGTAGCGCAGGCGCTGATTAGTAGCAGTGTGCTGCCGATGAGCAGCCAACGCTTGCCAGGGCGCACGGCCAAGAATGCCTTGGTTGCTTGTGGGTTTTTAATTCGGAATTTCATGGATAGCTCCTACGAAAGCGGGACTGGTGCAAAAGTGCGCCCAGCACTAGGTTAGCTGGATAAAACTGCCGTATCTGTACGCTGACGCGCATAGTGCTGATGAATCTCTGCAGGGTTGAGCGCGGACCTTGAAGATGTTTTTTGCATCCTCGTGCCCTGACAAGGGCTTTTGGATCCGTCATACTAAGGCCACGCTATTGAACCTAGGAACTCCCATGGACGATGCTCAGCTGGATCAGGCCTTATTATTTGAAGTGATTGAAAATCAATTGGCCGATCGCTACCCAAAAGAAACCACCGAAACTCTGATGCGACTGCAGTTGACGGGGCACAGCCGGGATGAAGCCATTGAGCTGATTGCATGCGCCCTGGCACCGGAAATGGAAGCGGTGATAGAACGCAAAGAGGCTTTTAATTTACCCCGTTATTGTCAGCACCTGGCCTTACTGCCTGAGACTCCCTGGCTCACCTGAGACTAAAAAACACCCTGACATGATGCTGCGCTGGCCGCTTGCTGAACACAGGATACGGCTTGAATTGGCGGTATAGCCGCCTCCTGTCTATAGTTAATCTAACCTTTTCGCTTTTAGCTCACTGAGTTTATGAATTGTGCTTAGCCAGAGGAGCACGCATCGACTCTGTTGAGCCCATCTTTCAGTAAAATAAATCGGAGTACAGTATGATCCGCACACTCAAGTTGGGGTTTCGCTCGGCATTGGCATTTGGGGCCATTGCATTTCTCACTTTGTTACTCGGGGTCAATGCGATTGTGCAAATGGAACGGGTTGAGGCAGTCACTCAAAGTATGATAGAGGTTGATATTGTCATCGCCTCAGAGGGGGCAGAATTACGAGGTGAGTTCTTGGCGTTGGTGGTTCAGTCCTATCGGCTGGCGGGTGCTGAGTCAGCTACGGAGATTCAGCAGATACAAACAGAAACGACAGAAGTGGTGGATTACTTCAGGCAAGAAAGTAGAGAGGTCTATGACTTGCTCCGCAGTTCGGCAGCCAAAGCTGTCTTAGCCCAAGTGATGCAGTCTTTCGATCAGTATGTTGAAACCTATCAAGCATTAGCACGACACGTCTCCAGCGGTAACTCCTTAGAGGTGAATAATACTCAGCAACAGCTGAACCAGCTCCGGGTCGCTATTATGCAAGGGTTGTCGGACTTGGAAGAGCAGTACATGGCGGATGCTGCGGTAGTTGAGAGTGAGGTAAACCGTATTTCAGATCAGGCTCAGTTGCTGCTGGGAACTGGCCTGGTCATAGTGCTGTTGTTAAGTGCGGTTTTTGCCTGGTTGTATACCGCAAGTGTGGTAAGACCTATGAATGAAGCCGTTAAGCTAGCAGAGGCTATCGCCAACAATGATTTAACCCAGGAACTTGAAGTGGTAGGTCGGGATGAGCCCGCCGCCATGTTGCGGGCGCTGCTGCAAATGCAGCGCAGCTTGAAAGAAACCTTAAGGCACATTGCACAATCGTCCAGTCAATTAGCCGCTACCTCAGAAGAGTTGAGTGTGGTCACTGAGCAATCGACTGCCAATTTGCATACGCAGTCAGAAGAGCTGGAGCAGGCTGCTACGGCCGTCAATGAGCTGACAGCCGCCATTGAAAATGTCGCACAAAGTGCGGCTGAAACCTCGCGCGAGTCGGATGCCGCAGGCGCTGCCAGTAAGCAGGGGCAGCAAAAAGTCATGCAAACCATGCATACCCTGAAAACCCTGGTGACTGGTATCGAAAACAGCCTGAGTGGCGTTGAGTCTTTAGCTGGCCGGGTGAAAGATATTGGCTCCTTGCTGGACGTCATTCGTGCTATTGCGGAGCAAACCAATTTGCTGGCCCTGAATGCTGCCATTGAGGCTGCCCGAGCTGGTGAAAGTGGCCGCGGGTTTGCCGTGGTGGCGGATGAAGTTCGGGCGCTGGCGCACCGGACTCAGGAATCCACCAAACAGATTGAGGACATGATCAATGCTGTACAACAGGAAACCAACAGTACGGTTCAGGCGATCAGTGAGAGCAATGAGCAAGCCATTAATACCATGAAAGCAGCATCGGAAACTGAGGAAGCCATTCAGCAGGTTACAGAGGTTATTGATAATATTAACCAACAAAATGCCGCCATTGCCGCTGCAGTTGAGCAGCAATCCATGGTCTCAAAAGAGGTTGATTCGAACCTGACCACTATTCAGGATCTATCCACGCAAACGGCAGCGGGAGCCAACGAAACCAGCGCTTCCAGTCAGGAGTTGGCTCGGGTTGCTGAAGAGTTGAACGATCTGGTATCAGAGTTTAAAGTGTCATAGCAACTCATGCAGAGGCTCATGTCGAGGTGCGCAACCAGATCCCACCTCGGCATAGCGCCTACATTGCAATCAGAAAAACATCCAGGAAAAACCAAGCCCCCATTGGGTATCTGGAACGTCGCCCGACAAACGCTGCAACACATAGCTATCCAGTTGCATCTGGGCGGATGGGCGCCAGATTAACCCAGCGCCAAGCACTGAGCCATCAGAATCGCCCAACCAAACCCCTGTTTCGACAAAAGCGCTGACAGACTCAAGCACTGGCGCGCCATAAGTGGTTGCCAGAAACCAGCTGGTATTGTCGCTGGCATGAAACCCTTGCACCATCACGTCAACCTCATGGTCACTATCGCCGAGATCCCAACTGACGACGATCCCTAAGTCGACTTCTTGGCTTGATTCGGTAAAGTCGCGGTGGCCCGTTTTCAGTTGAATACCGGCCTGCAGGGCGACGGCATCGGCAAAAAACCAGCCTGACATCAAGTGGGATACATCGTAGCGGCTGCCTAACCTGGCATCGCTGTAGCCAGATTGTTTTGTCGTATCGCCGTTTACTCGGGTGTGTCGCCAACTGTATGGGGCCAGCTCCAATTGCAGTTCCCAATGCTCAACGACACCATAACGCAGCATAGTGTGTAGCTCAGCATCAATAATACGGCTGGCGTGTTGATTGGTTCTGCTTAATTCGGGTAAACCCAATTCAAGACTCCAAACGCCAACTGGTAATACCGAAGGCGCAAATAAAATCCCCGGGCGATCAAAATCTGGCCAGTCATCAGCCGCTAGACTCAGGCTTGTCATCGCTGCGGCGATAAGACTGATTCTTGATATCATACGCTTGCCCTCCAATGATCGTTTTGTTAACTATAGACTATGCTGGAGCGGCCAGATTGACCATCTGCGTGGTGGATTTGGCTATTTCAAGGTGATATTTACCCTTCTAATTGCATATTTTATTTTAACTTCATGATTTTATTTAGGTTAATTGCTTGGCTTGTTTTTTGCTTATTGATGAGTGCATGGGCATAGGGTCATTGCCCAATTTACTCAATAAACACAAAGAGGACAAAACAATGTGGAAATTAGCACTGGCGGTATTGGCACTGAGTTCTGGTGCGCTACTGGCAAATGAACGCTGTGCATACAGCACTGAACAACAACTAACGCTGAATGATGTGCAGCGCTTGCAGCTTACCATGCGTTCAGACCAGCTGAGCTTGGTCGGAGGCAATGGTGATCAGGTCCATGTCACAGCCAGGCTGTGTGCCTCATCGCAAAAGCGGTTGGATGAGCTACGCCTGGATTCACGCCAACAAGGTCAGTCAACTCAGTTGCAGTTGTTGCCAGAGCGGCGCTCTAATCAATTCAGCTCAGGCCTGTTTGGTCGCGGTGGTAACTACGCTTGGTTTGATTTAACCATCGAGGTGCCCGCGGCGATGCTACTGGACTTGACGCTGAGCTCCGGCACCGCCAGCATTGAAAATATAGCGGGCTTAGAGCTGGTGCTTAGCTCTGGCCGGGTGCAGGCTAACAAAGTAGACGGCCCGGTTAGCAGTACGGTCTCCAGTGGCCAGTTTACGTTGGCAGATGCCGGCCCGGTGCAATTGAATGCACTGTCATCTGGCCAGGTCAGACTGAGCCAGGTGGGTTCGGTACAGGCCAGCAGCGTCAGCTCGGGTCAGCTCAGTATTGAAAGTGCAGCGGGCGATGTCAGCCTTGATAGCTTGAGTTCAGGCCAGATCAGGG
>JAIUMG010000196.1 GCA_022565655.1 Alkalimonas sp. | reverse complement strand
TCTGGTTCATCAAAAATGGACACGTTTGACCGATGGCAGCTACAACATCAAAGTGGTTACCAAGTTCATTCGTCGATAGAAGAAGTTGCAGCAGAAGACATTGAGGTGCTAGGACAATCTTATAACACTCGTCTGTTTAAAGAAGTTGCTAGCTTCCAGGGTTCAGATGAGCGCATTGAGAACCTATTTTGGTTTGAAAGGTCTACTGGTCAGTTACTGCAAAGCCGGCAGCAACTTGCGCCACATATGCCGGTGTTTTCCATTACCTATATTAGCCGGGCTGCTCGAATGAGTCAGCCTGCTCAGCAGAGTTCATTGGCTCAATCCATGGAAGAAGAATGAAACCATTGTTTTATAAAGGTTGGTTCGTCAGTGTTGCTTTAGTTATTGGTACTTCACAATTGAAAGCAGATTCACCTGACATTATCGTACAAGTACAAGCAAAAACTGAGCAGTGGTTGGCTTATTCTGAGCCGCCTCGTTTAACCCAGGTGTTATCCCAAGTGGATGACGTTAGCGACCTGTATTGGCCGGCTGCGACATTATTTGCGATGAATCATGCTGATATTGAGAACAAGCGTGATAGCGTGTTACTTCAGCTACAGCGTCTGGAGCAGCATTGGCAGCAACAGAATCAGGCGGCTTATGTCGTTCATCTGCAGAACCTGCGGCAACAGATGGCTGAGTGGCAGCTGGCGTACCGTGTGCCGGTCGCCGTCGATTATGACTTGGCTCGTATCAGGCCTGAGCATAATCCGAAACTGGATCCGGGACAGTACCGCCTGATCTTACCTACTCGAAGTGAGCACATCAGGGTGGTAGGGCAACTTCCTTATGAGCGATTACTGGCGCATCGTGGTGCCAGCTCGGTCCGCTCCTACCTGGAGGAGTTGTCGCTACGTGATCATAATGCCAGTTGGGTCTTTGTGATCCAGGTTGATGGGCAGCTCGATAAGGTGGGTGTGGCTTATTGGAATAAGCAACGTTATGAATTGAAGCCGGGGAGTCAGCTATTTATACCCATGGCAGATGCTATGTTGCCTCGAGAGTTTCGTTCATTGAATCAAGATATAGCTGAGCTGCTTGTGCATAGGATGCTGCCATGACTGTTGTTGTAAAAAGAAATTTGCGTCATTTTCCTCTTTCTACGCTGACGATTGCTCTGACTTTGGCTCTACCACTATCTGCTGCAGAGGCGTTTAGCCAACGCCAACTTGGGCCACAGCCAAGCGAGGCTGTGCATGGCGGTATCGGTTTGATCCAGGTACCAACTGCGCGTATGGCCGAGGCAGGTAACCTGAGTATGGGGTACAGCGATAATGAGGAGTATCGTTTTTGGACGGTAAGTCTGACATTATTCCCCTGGATGGAATCGACGGTGCGTTATGCCGATATTCGTAACCGCTTGTATAGCCCATTTCCTGATTTTAGTGGCGATCAAACTTATAAAGATAAAGGAATTGATGTCAAATTCAGGTTAAGGGAGGAAAGTTACTGGTGGCCAGAAATAGCCGTTGGCTTTCGGGACTTTGGTGGCACGGGTACTTTTGAGAGTGAATTTATTGTAGCCAGCAAGCGATTCGGCGATGTAGATGTACACCTTGGCATGGGGTGGGGGTATCTTGGTACTGCTGGCAATACCAGGAATCCATTTTGTGATATGCGTGACTCATTTTGCCAACGCCCAACGGGATTTTCTGGTATGGGGGGGCAAATTGATTACCAACGCTTTTTTAAAGGGCCAGCGTCGCTATATGGCGGTGTTGAGTATCAGACTCCCTTTGAACCGCTTCGGCTAAAATTAGAATACGAAGGCAATGACTATAGCCGTGACCGGGCAGGTATTGAGATGGTGCAAGATAGCCGTTGGAATCTAGCCGCCTTATACAAATGGGGAGGTTTTGATTTCAATCTGAACTATCAACGCGGTAATACCTTTGGTTTTGGGGTAAATTATGCCATGAACCTGCATACCATCAGTCAAGTTAAAGTTGACCCACCTCCGCGACAAGTACCTGAGCAACATGACATTACTATGGATGGTATTGATCGCGTTAACTTGCCTGGCGCACTCGCTCGAGAGGCAGGTTTTGTTTTGCGGGAAATTGAATTGACTGAAACCGACATTACCATTGTAGGCAACCAAGTGGCTTATCGTGATCAGGATGTGGCGATTGAACGAATAGGCCGTGTGTTAGCGGCAGAATTGCCACGGCATATTACTGAGTATCGAATCGTGGTTCTTGAAGGTAATCTGCCGATGGTTGAAACCGTCGTGGATGCTGAAGATTTTATTGCGGCGGTTACCTATCAAACGCTTGAACCTGAGGTAACCTCCACTTATCGGCGTATAGACCCGGTGTCTAGTCGTATTTGGACTGATAAGCCATTGCGGGCCGGATATTACTATGGTGCTGAAACGTTTTGGATCCAGAGCTTTGGTAGCCCGGAAGTATTTTTTATGTATCAAGGGGGCTTGCTGGCGACAGCAGGTTATCAGCTAGGCTCTGGCTTATCCTTTAATGGAACAGCGAAAGTTACTTTGCTGGAAAACTTCGATAAATTTAATTTTACCGTTGACTCCCAAAATACTCCTTTACCAAGAGTGCGGACCTACGTCCGTGAGTACGTCACCCGAAGTAAGCTTTCTATGGAGAACCTATACACTCGTTGGGAAGGGAACCCAGCATCTAACATTTATGTGCAGGCTTATGGTGGTTATTTAGAGTCTATGTTTGGTGGCGTTGGCACCGAAGTACTGTACCGACCGGTTGATAGTAACCTGGCATTTGGTTTTGATATCAACTGGGTTAAGCAGCGATCATTTGAGAATGATTTTGACTTCATGCCATACGATGTGGTGACTGGGCATGCCAATATTTACTGGCAACCTGAGCTGCTGGATGATACGACGCTAACCTTCAATATTGGTCGCTTCCTGGCCGGAGATCATGGTGTAAAAATTGATTTTGCCAAGCGCTTTAACAGTGGCATTGTGGTAGGCGCTCATGCGGCGATTACGAATGTTTCTGCTGAAGATTATGGTGAGGGTAGTTTTACCAAAGGTTTCTATATCTCGATACCCTTTGATCTGTTTACCCTGCGCTCAGCCAAAGGGACCGGGATGATCCCGTGGACGCCAATAGCACGTGATGGCGGGCAGCCATTGAAACGGCCAGTGAACTTGTATGATAGCACTGGGCTGCGTTCTCGTTTTGGTGGCTAGCTTATACCTCAAAATCCCCAAGATGCTGTAACTCGCATCTTGGGGACAGCATCAGCACGGGTCTGCTTTAATCGGTGGGCAGGTGCTGGTAGATCTGTTGCCACATCTGTTGATTCTGCTGAAAAAGCTCTGCTTTGCGTTGCTGCAATTGGGCGCAGGCAGTGTCTTTTTCTGCCAGCAAGGTTGTGATACTTTCTGCGAGCTTATCTGCTGTCAGGGCTTCAAGGCAATAAGCTTCCATGCCAAAATCCTGCATCATCTGTTTGTATTTATGGCTCCAACTGGTGGCAATGCAGGGTACGCCCTGACTCAGTGCATTGATAGCACCGTGAAAGCGTGAACTCACGACCAGGCTAGCCCCACCTATGTAAGCTTTTACGGCCAGTGGGTCGTCCAATTCAACCACTTCACAATGCGGTGCCCGAGCTTGTATATGCTGACACAATTCAGCGTCTTCTTTGCCTTCATGATTGACTAGCTTGACTGCATAGCCGGCATTCTTTAGTTGCTTCGCGGCGGCAACAAAGGCAGCCAGGTAGTCATCTTTCAGCTGGTCGGCATCGGCATGGTGATAGCGGGAAATGACCTTGTTATTCGGGATCAAGGCAGCATAAGGTTGCGCTTCTTGGTGCGGCTTTGCTGGTGAGAGCCCAATGGTAAAATCTGGTGATTGGATCACATGCGCGGGCAACGGCGACAGGCAGGATTCCAGATGTTGATGCGATACCGCATCACGCACATAAATCAGCCGGGCATGTTGGATGATATCACGCATGGCTGCTTTGCTTTCTGGGCTGGTAAACGGGCCAAAGGCTTGCGGCATAAAAATAAATGGTTTACCGGCTTCAGCAAAGCGCTTTACTTCGCGGGCGGTATTTTGCAAAAACTGCAGCGGCCATTGATCGCCATAGGCAAAGCCACTGGCTTCCAGCACGGCATCGACTTGCTGTTCGGTGACCATGCCGTAACGGTTAAACAGTCGTTGTACGCTGCCGGGCAGACGACCTATCCAGTGAGTCATGTCAAAGTGTTTACGCCGAAAGGAGAGCTTTTGCCAGGCACCGAGCCGGGCACGTTCAATGTAGGGTAGGTTCGGGCCTGGTGATAAGACCAGCTGCATGTTTTTGACTGGCTTTAGCCCTTGCAGGCAGCCTAGTAACATCAGGTAAGCGCCCTTATTGCGAAACTGCACCCCTTTGATTTCAATGCGATAAGCTGCTTTCATGAGCATGAATTAATCCTTGTGCATGTTAGGTTGAGCTTTTAGTGTCAGCAGCTGCCAAAGCTGTCGTCTTGTGGTGGCTGAAAGCAATAAAAAGAAAAAAGAGGCATAAGCATAGGCAATCAAGGTGGCCCAGGCGGCGCCCTGAATGCCCATGATAGGGATTAGCCACCAGTTGAGGCCCACATTCAGTGCAGCGGCAACACCGTGGCTGAGCAGCGAAAGTGGTTCTTGCTCGGTGATCACCAGGTGCTGGCTGATCAGGTAGCGCACAAAAATAAAACAACCTGCCCAAATATGGATCTGCAATACCGCAATCGCGGGTGTAAATTCCGGGCCAAATAAGGCTGGAACCAGCCAATGAGCAACCAGCGACATCAATACCGCAATGCTAAAGGCTGCCAGCAGGAAAATGCGGGCAAAATAGCGTAGTTTGTGTAAGTAATCTGCCCAACTACGTTGAAAAGCATTCAGCATATCGGGGTAATAGCGTGCAGCTAATGTTGCTGGGAAGACATACCAAAGCTCTGATAAACGACTTGCCGCCGCGTACAAACCAGCTTGTTCAGCGCCTGCCATGGAGCCAAGCATCACCAAATCAATTTTAAGGTAAATGACGGAAACGATCCCTGAGACCCAAAGCCAGCTGGAACGTTTCAGCAGCATTTTTGCTTGCTCGAAGCGAAAGTAGCTCAGTGAAAAGCCGGGCCAGACTTCAGCTGCTCCACTAAAGGGTTTTTGCTTACGCCGAAACAACAAATATTGGCTGGCACCGACCAATAAGAATTCAATAGCGGTCATCCAAAGCAGGCTGGCGATACCAAAACCTTGCAACAGCAAGGCTAGTTTAATGGTGAAGCTACATAACGTGATGATGGTTTTTGTCAGTGCAATACTGCGGAAGGTGCCTTGAAAATTCAGATAAAACTCAAACAACAACAAGCCAAAAAAACTTTGCAGGATAAACAACATCGGGATGGCAATGCCGGTATGGCCGGTCATCAACTCTGGATAGAGTAACCAGAATAACCCTATGGCAAGGAGTGAACAAATCAATGCCAGGCCAACACGAAGGCTAACCGCAGTATACAGCATGGTCATGGCTTGTTGGCCGCAGTCTTGTTGCTGCATCCGCCGCACTACAATGTTGTTTAGCCCCATGCTACTGATGGGCACCAAAAAGGCACTCCAGGCCATAACGATCGCAAAGATCCCAAGTTCTGCAGCGCCTAGCATTCTGGCCAGTATAACTGTGAGGACTGCGCTGGCGGCTAATTTGACCATTTTATCGCTGAGCATAGCAACGGCTCTGGCTTTCAGTATCTTTTTAATCATCCTCTACCTTTCCAACCTGGAGCTGTGCCTGTTTGTAGCAAGCCCCATTGCGCGTTCTGGTTGGGGATTGACTGATTGCTCACCTGGCTACAGCTTGAAGTAGTCTAGGCGTTGCTTGCTGAACCTAAGCTGGCTAGGGCCTGTATTTAGCGGTATTTCTTTTTCGCCCGTTGCTGACGCAGCTTCTCTCGTTCGGCTTTTTCGGCAGCTTTTGCGGCGCTTTCTACCTCGGCTGCAGCGCATTCTTCTACAATCATCGCCGGGGTTTCCAGCGTAATCGGGCCGAGCTGGTTGGTACGAATTTCACTGATAAGCAGGCTACCGGTTTTTTGCAAATCAACCACGCCACCTTTTCGCATACAGCCACGTTTTACGCCAATGATATCCATCAGCTCTAGCCCTTGCTCAGGTAGCTCATCCAGTTGGAAGCGCTGTTTCAAAGCCTCTGGGTACGCCTCTAGCAGGTAATCGGCGGCAAAGAGGGCTATATCGGCGTAGTCAAAGGCGGTGTCTTTGATGGCACCGGTAATGGCCAGGCGGTAACCACAGCTGGGTGGATTTAACTTGGGCCATAAAAAGCCGGG
>JAIUMG010000195.1 GCA_022565655.1 Alkalimonas sp. | reverse complement strand
GCCGGTTTTGCGGTTCTGTCACTGAGTTCAGCGGTTGCGATGAGCGCGGCGGCCGTGATTCAGTACGGTTTTCATTGCCTGCTCGCTGCTGCCGGATAGTGTTTTGCTCAGTACGAATCTGGCGCTGTTCAGTCCGGACAGGGCGTGGTGTATCGCGATTGACTTGAGCGGCTGAAGCCTGGCGCTGCTGGCTGGCCTGTTGACGCTCAGTCAGTTGCTCACGCCGCTGCTGCAGGTTGCTTGAGGCGGGTCTGCCCTGATGGATATCATGCTGCTGTCGGTCGGCCAGTTGTTGCCGACGATGCTCTAGCTCTGCCTGTTGCCGAATCGTTCTGCTGCCTACTTCAGTGCTGCGTTGCTCCGAGCCTTGTTGGCGGCGCTGGTTTTGAGACGGGCGTAAGCTTTCAGAGCGATTGGCTGTACGCTCACTTGTCTGTTGACGCTCTGGACGGCGCTGTTCTATGCGTTCAGAAACTGGGCGTTCAGAGCTGCTGCGGCGATAACTGGTGGTGACATCGCCTGAAGGCTGACGACGTGGTGGACGACGCCACTCACGGGCCGGTCCTCGCTCTTCGCGAGTATAACTGCGTGGACGATCAGCATAACGATGGTTCAGCGCTTCACGGCGGTAGACAACGCCTCGGCGGTGAACCGGATTGTGTTGCCAGCGCTTGCCATGATGGACATGAACCACTCGACGCGGATAAGCCCGCGGTGGCTGATAAAAATGGTGATGATTGACAATCACATGGCGTTGGTGCCAGTGAAAGCTACTGAAATAGAAGCGTGGTGACACGCGATAATAGGGCCCCCAGTAGAATGCGCTATGGGTGTAGTAGGCACCAGGGTAATGCCAGTAGTAAGGCTGGTGATGTGGCCAGTGCCAGTCACCATAGATCACTCTGGTGTTGTAATAAGGCACATAAATGATTTCGGGTTGCTTTGGCTCAATCACAATCACATTTTGTTCGCGTTGTACCACAATGTGTTCAACTTCATCCAGTGAGCCATGGGCATAAGCTTGCTCCCGCAGTTGCTGAATACTTTGCATAACCCAGGCTTCATCATCGAGAAAAGCTTCGCCCAGTTGCTCCAACCAGTCTAAATCATCGCTCATGCGTTGCAGTAAATCAGGAAAAGCAACCAAGGCTTTGATGCTAGGATCCCAGGGTTGCTGCTCTACTTGCTGCAGTGCATCTTCAGAGCTTAGATCTTCGTGTGCCCGAGCCCAGCGAGCTGCTTGAACGACTTCCAACGGATAAGTGGATGCGATCAACACATGACTCAGTACAGAGTCAGGATACAGTGCAATAGGGGCTAGTACCTGGTCGAGATAGGCTTGCTCATTAAACTCATCGTCGGCGTGCAAAGATGGGCTCAGCAACAGCAAGGCCATGAGCAAAGGCAACCAGCTATGGATGGTTCGATGTAAGGCAGACATCATCAGTCCTCCCGTTAGACCCGGTACTGATGGTTGGTAAGTCGAGCTATTCGGTTATCAGTCCGGGTAAAGTCAGGCATACTCAGGGTATGCTATTGACTAATTTATAGACGACTCTAGCTTAACTTAACCTGAACCATAGCACAGTAAAGCTTCTCGAGCCTGATGCTGGGCTGCGGTTAACCTATATAGCGTTGTTTTTTCAGAGGTTTAATTTTTTCGATATCAATAAGTACCAGGCCGTCAATGCAGTCGCCAAAATCAGGGTCGGTACCAAAGGCCAGAAAGTGAGCGCCACCAGGCTCACATAGTTCACTGTACTGCTTGTATAAAGTAGGGATGCTCAAGCCCATATTGGCCAACAAATGTTTTAGATGCGTGAAGTCGGTTTGATAGTCATTACCGACAAACTGTTGTTGCAGTTCATGCTGTTCAATGTCAGGTAGCAGATAAGGCCGGTGAGAGGTTGCCAGTGTCTTAGGGTAATGAAAATACAATTGATAAAAATACACCATCAGATCCCGGGCGGTTTTTGGGTAGCTATTGGATAAGCTGACGGCTCCATACAAGTAACGGATCTCCGGGTGACGCTTTAAATAGGCACCAATCCCATAATCCCGCCTGGCTCCGCTGCCTTCTCCGACCGCACGAAAAGCGATTTCACGCAAATGACTTTGACATCTGGACGAATGTGGCTAATCAGCTTGATCAATGCCAGGCTGCCATCTTGTTGCTCAACCAGGGCTGTGCAGCTATCGATCCAGTCGCCATCGTTGCAATACCACTTGGTTTTGTTGTATCTGCCAGAATACCTGCTTTTGCATGGCCCAGAGATCAACAATATCGCCCAATAAGTAAATGGTATCGACCTGACAGTTTTTCAGGAAATTCAACAGGAATCCGGCCTGACAATTCTTGCAACCCAGATGGATATCAGATAAAAACAAGGTTCGGCAGTTCAGCATAGCAGTCACCATGGTGGCTTTTGGCTGCCTTAGATTGAGTGCTTTGTGCGTCAATTGGATGACGATTTTCTTAATATTTAATGACAGAGAGCCCATGTATGTCGATTGCTCTGGTGATCCCTGATCGGGATGTATCTCGCTTAGTAGCTGAATTAAATCAGCGGTTGCCTGACGTGGTTATCGAGCAATGGCCTGATATCGCGCAGCCGGAGCAGGTTGAGTTTGCCGTTGTCTGGAAACAACCCGCTGGGAGCCTGGCTGACTTTCGCAAGCTAAAAGCGATACAAAGCTATGGTGCGGGAGTCGACTCTGTTCTGACTGATACCGCCTTACCGGATGTGGCGCTCAGCCGTATTGTTGATCCTGGCTTGGCAGACGATATGGTTCGTTACCTGAAGACTATGGTAAGTGTATATCAACTGCGTTTGGATCGGTTTATTCATGATCAGCCATTGCAACAGTGGCGGCCGAAAAGACCCCGGCCGTTGGAGTCTATTGCGGTATTAGGTATGGGAGCTTTAGGTCAGACGGCAGCGAATCATTTTATCAAGGCAGGCTTTCAGGTCTCTGGCTGGTCTCGTTCCGCAAAACAGCTGACTGGTGTAAGGTGCTATGCTGGGGTCGGGCAGTTTGAAGACGCCGTCAAATCTGCCGATGTGGTGATTTGTCTGCTGCCGCTGACTAAAGAAACAGACTCGTTTCTGAATGAACAACGGTTTAACTGCTTTAAGCCTGGCGCTGTATTTATTAATGTGGCCCGTGGAGCCATTGTCGATGACCGTGCTTTGCTCGCTGCGCTTGATATGGGGCAGTTGCAAGCCGCTTGCCTTGATGTGTTTCGCCAAGAGCCATTACCGGCCGGACATCCTTTCTGGCACCACCCGCAGATCACTGTGACGCCACACATTTCAGCGGTCACAAATATTCAGACGGCTGCCGCACAAATCGTTGAAAATTATCAACGTTGCCAACAGGGACAACCTTTATTACACCAAGTCGATATGCAAAGAGGCTACTAAAATTCGATGGTTACTGTATAAAAACACACCCGTTGTAAATAAACAACAAGTTGTCTACACTAGGCTTCAGCTTAAATTTTTTAAGCTAACTTGCTCACAACAATAAAAAATTAAGCGCTGAGGTATAGTTTTATGAGTAAAGCGTCCAGTCGGGGTTTTGGCTTTACCGCAATCGTCATCGTAGTTTGTTTAATGGCGTTATCTGCATTTTTAACCAAAGCTGAAGCCTTCTGCTTTATCTGTTAAAGTCAGGAATGGATTGCTAAGGAATAGCGTGGAAAAACCCCGGTCTTCGGGGTTTTTTATTCTATAAAAATCAGCTGTTTAATTTTGATTTAACACGAATTTCGCTTGCTGTGGCGTTCTCGGTTGTCACGTTTTTGCTGTTGGTTTTTCTGCAACAACACGTAACATGCTGCGTAGCCACCATGGTGGCGTTGGGCGGTATGGCAGGCCAGCACTTCAGGGATCTGAGTGATCCATTTAGCGCAGTAACTTTTAAGAATGGCCGGATGCGGTTTGCTGTTGCGACCCATACCATGATGGATTAACAAGGTACGAATACCTCGTTGATGACAGTCTTGAATAAAATCAAATAATTGTTTTCTGGCGTCCGTTAGCGACTTACCTAGCAGGTTTAACGTCGCATCCAGCTGATACTTACCCAGCCGTAAATTACGATAGACGCCTTCTTGCACGCCATCTTTTTTGTAGTCAAAGATATCATCAGGTTTTAACAGATCCACGTATTCCATGCTGAGGTAATTAGGATCATAGTCCATATCTTGTTCAGCTGCTTCACGACGAGCCAGTTGAGCCAGAGTCGGCTTAAATTCTGAGGTTTCCGGTTCAACTTCATTGTGCTGCAAAGGCTTTACATCAGCCATTTCCTGCAGGAAATCATCTAGATCATCTGTAGACACAAGCTTTTCCGATTCGACACCAAGATAGCGTTATTATACGCTGATGTTGGCACAGAGTCATGTTGCAGAAACGGCTGGTACCGAAAGTGGCTTTGCTGGCGCGGTTTCACAAGCCGGCTCTGACAGGGGGGCGTCACTGGATGTAAGCTCGACATCAGAGGCTGCTGTCATCAGGCGGCGAGCCTTACGGCGCTGCAATGAAAACTGACCGATATAGTACGCATTGATCAGCAAGACCAGTAGGTTTGAAATCACACCTTGTGGAATTGCAATGAATAGGTAGTAGGCAAGCATCAACGCACATCCGATTAGCGTGGCTAATCGTAACCAGAAAACGTCTTTAATAAAAAAGGCACCAATACAGATAGCTAAACCGATCCAGCTAATCACATTAAAAACGATAGCTTCCATTGTTGCCTCTTTGGCTAAGTTGATAGGATTGCGTGCATTATCTGAGCAGATTGCTTTTTCATCAACTGAATATTTTTGCTATTTTCGGATTACTTTTATTAATGGTCCAAGTGAGGTCGATGTAGGCTGTAAAGAGGTCTGAGTGGCAGGTTCAGCTTGATAGGCTATACTTTAAGTTGTAGGCCGTTGTATCGGAGGTTGTATGCTACCTGAAAAGCTCTATGAGTCATTACCTTACCTTTACGCTGGGGTAGGCGTAGCGACATTATTTATGATGCCAGGCCATCCTGTGCTGACGTCATTGTCCGGGGCCTTGTTGTTTGTTGCCGGTGGCTTGGTATGGGTAATACGCTCTGAACATCGTCGTCGGGATCTTGACGCGCAAGCGCGTTTTCCAGGGCCGCTGCCATTCTGGTGTTATGAGTTGCTGCCATTTGGCTATATCTTAACTGCATTGATGTTATTTGCCTGGGCCTCAAACCCTTGGTTGTTTCCATCTGCAGTGATTTTTCTCATCATTGGTAACCAGCTTTGGTTGCTGCGCAGCAGTCAGCGTAACCACAAAAACAAGCGTTTCTCTCACGCTCACATCCATAGTTAGGGCGTGTTTATGGTTGCTGATTCGGTCTGGTCCGTTCTGGCGGCACTTTAGCGGATTATCGATCAATCGCCTTTGCGCCTTTGGTTATTTTTGCTACAATACTTCGGTTGAATATGGATATTAATGCTGAATACGGTCGTTGCCAGTCAGTTGGCAACAAATCGTGATTCATCACAGGTGGTAAAGGATGACCCGGTCAAAGTTACGTGTGTTGATTGTCGATGATGTAGCCGCAGTTCGTAGCTACTTAAAGCAGATTTTGCTTGGCCTAGGCGTGCCCGATATTGTCGAAGCCGCTGATGGTACTGAAGCCCGAGCACTCTATGCTCGCCTGCAACCCCACTTGGTTTTTCTGGATATCCAATTACCTGATATGAATGGTAAGGAACTGTTACGGCAGTTTAAATCGCAGAACCAACAAAGCCAGATTGTTATGGTATCAGCGTTTTCCAGTGTTTCGAATTTAAAAGACAGCCTGGCTGCAGGTGCCAATGCGTTTGTGGTTAAACCTTTTACTGCGAAACGGATCTCTCATTTGATGCAGCCTTATTTGAGTTAAGATAAAAATCACCATAATTTTACATTTAGCGCATGTTTTGTGCATCTAGTCCTGCTTTTTGTAAAGCTAAAAGAGAAACACTTGTGAATTATCTGTCGAAAGGTAATAATGAGCCGTCTAGACATTTAGGTGCAAGAGAATATGAACCTGCAAGAAATGCGAAAAAATTCTGCCAAAGCGGCACAGCTACTTAAAGCTATCTCCAATGAACGTCGTTTATTGATCCTTTGTTATTTGCTTGAAGGCGAAATGTCGGTGGGTGACATGAATGACCGACTCGAGTTGAGTCAATCTGCTTTATCTCAGCATCTGGCATTGTTGCGTCGTCACCAGCTGGTCAAAACCCGCAAGGAAGCGCAAACGGTGTTTTATCGCATAGAAAGTAGTGAAGCGAAGGCGGTCTTACAAGTGCTGCATGATTTGTATTGCAAGTGATAGCAGTACAACCTTGCTAAGGCTGTTGTTCTAAA
>JAIUMG010000194.1 GCA_022565655.1 Alkalimonas sp. | reverse complement strand
TAGCAAAGAGGCGGTAGACTGCTAAACTGTGATGCAGCGTTCCATTTTAAGAACGATAGTTAGGAAGCTTATGCAGGATTTGAACGATCTCTATTACTTTGTTCAGGTGGCTGAACATGGCGGTTTTGCCCCGGCCAGCAGGGCGCTGGGTATCGCTAAATCCAAATTGAGTCGCCGTTTGGCTCTTCTGGAAGAGCGGCTGGGAGTTCGCTTAATTCAGCGCTCCAGCCGGCATTTTCAGATCACTGAGGTTGGGCAGCAATACCTTCAGCATTGTCACGCTATGTTGGTGGAAGCGGACGCGGCGCAACAGGCCATTGATTCAGCCCGGGCCGAACCTTGCGGTATCATTCGACTGACCTGCCCGGTTGGCTTGCTGCACTTTCATGTCAGTGCCATGTTGGCGGAGTTTATGCAATTATACCCTGGTGTCACGGTACACCTTGAGGCCACCAACCGGCGAGTCGATGTGTTGGCTGAAGGAGTCGATCTGGCGCTGCGCGTACGGCCTTTGCCATTAGAAGACAGTGACCTGGTGCTAAGGGTGCTATCGGATCGGGGGCAGTGCCTGGTGGCCAGCCCAAAGCTGGTGCAAGCCCAGGCAGGCTTGCCGGTTCAGCCGACAGACATACAAAGCTGGCCCAGCATGAGTCGGGGCAGGCCACAGGAGCCGCATGAGTGGTGCCTGCAGCACGCCGATGGCCGGCAGCTAAAGCTAGCTTATCAACCACGCTATACCACCACCGATATGTTGGCATTAAAAACTGCTGCGCTGGCTGGGGTCGGTGTGGTGCAACTGCCGTTATTGATGCTGCAACAAGAGCTGGCGGATGGCCGTTTGATCCACCTGCTGCCTGAGTGGGAGCCCCGACGTGAAGTCATTCATCTGGTGTTTCCATCCCGACGCGGTATGCTGCCCTCAATCCGGGCATTGATTGATTTTCTGGTTGAACGCTATGCCAGCATTATGGAAGACTAAGCTTCATGACAATCAAGCGCAGAGATAGCCATGCTGAGTAAGCAACAGTTAAGTGACTTCAAACAGCTCTTGCTCGATTTGTTGCAGTAAAAAGGTTTCACGCACAATGGATAACCCCATGCTGTTGCTTTGGTGCTGCATCACTTGCTGATTATGCTGGATAGCCTCGGTAACAGGCACCCAGAGTGGGCGCATGCCGTTTTGCTGCTCGTAGTGCTCCAGTTGCTGGGCACCCAATTCATCAGCCACACTGCACTGGTAGCAATACGAACGCATAAAAAGCACATTGCAATCGTTTTTGTACCAGGGGCGGTACTCCTCCACGATGCCAAAATCACCGAGGATCTGAATATCACGGGCACCGGTTTCCTCAGCCAGTTCCCGCGCTAAAGCTTGGTGTAATGGCTCATCGGCATCGACGCCACCGCCTGGTAGGCTAAAATCGTTGTAGCGCTCGGTAAACAACAGCAAGATACGATCACCTTTTAACACAATGCCTCGAGTCGCCAAGCGTTGCTCGACCTGGCAATCCGGCGTGGGGGTGATGTGATGAAATTGCTGCAATAAGCGCATCGGCTTGATCCTTGGAGCTGGGCTATCAGTCAAGTGGCGGCAGATACTAGCAGATTCTGGCTTTATCGACAACGGACTGACTGAATGCCTATAAGGCTCGAACGCTATGGGTATCTCCTGCTTTCGATAAGGTGATCATAGTGACCTTGTGATTATTCTATAGCCAACTCAGTGTCTGTTCAGCTTTATTCTGACATACTGGCTGTATTTGAAGTTGACGATGGAGGAACTGATGCCAGAACAAAACCAAACAGAGTCCGATCCTTTAGCCACGCACCATACCCCTGAAAATTTTTCTGACCGTATTGCCTTTCGCTTAACCAAAATGCTTCGATTTTGCGCTGACACCTTTTTTGCTAAGCGTTATGGTCATCGGGCGGTGATTCTTGAAACCGTGGCCGGTGTGCCTGGGATGGTGGCGGGCATGTTACGCCATATGCGCAGTTTACGTCGGCTGGAGGATGATGGCGGCTGGATCCGTACCTTGTTGGATGAGGCTGAAAATGAGCGAATGCACTTGATGACCTTTATTGAAATTGCCAAGCCTAACTGGTTTGAACGCTTCCTGATCTTAATGGCACAGGGACTATTTTTTACTGGCTTTTTAGTGCTGTACATTATTTCCGCTAAAACAGCACATCGACTGGTGGGCTATTTTGAAGAAGAGGCTGTGTTTAGTTACAGCTGCTACCTGGAAGAAGTAGAGCGTGGTGCTATTGAAAATACCCCAGCCCCTAAGATAGCCATTGATTACTGGAACTTAGATGCTGATGCCCGTTTACGTGAAGTGATTATCGCGGTGCGAGCTGATGAAGCCGGCCATCGAGATGTGAATCATGATTTCGCCAACCAGCTTGCCCGCTAAAGAATGGTATACTTTGTGGGGTTAACTACGATACAAGGTTTTAATTAAATGAAAGCCAAACTGAGTTTTCACCGGGCCATGTACCTCCAGGATCGGCTTTTTAAACACCACCTCATCGAAGGCGCGTACCATTTGCCCGCGGCGGAACTCGCCCAGATCACCGCCTTTTTTAGCCGAAGGGCACAGCGAGTGCTTTTTTGCCAGGCTGCCAAAATCAGCCCCTTTAGCCAGTTGCTGTTTCAGCCGTTCCGCTTCGGCTTTGGTTTTTACCAGAATGTGCAGGGCGCAGGCTTTGGCCATAAATGACTCACGGTTGCTTGATTGAAGAGTGTCGCTGCCTTCGACAGCGTTCACTGCAGTATTTTACCTGATCCCAGCATTTTTCCCACTTTTTCCGCCAGGAAAAGGGTCGTTGACAAGTTGGGCAAACTTTTTCAGGCAGCTGTGCTTTTTGATGCGCCATTTGCTGACTAGCCGGTATAAATGTTTTTAATCTCTTGTTGATGCAGGAATTCAGCAAGCTCAGGCAATTGGAATAACTCAAGCTCCAGCACATCGAGGATCTGCGGGCCAAACTGCTCCCACTCCGGGTCCAGGGTGAGGTCGAGCAATACGCGACTTTCGCCGCTCATATGTTCGGCCAGCTTCAGTATGGCAAATAAACGCTGCTCTAATTCACTGTCTGAGGCCAAGATGAGAGCCGGACTATGGTGATAAGCAATGACATTGCTGAGCTCGGCTGGCAGCCCCCAGGATTGAGCAATCAAATAACCAAGGATTTCGTGGCAGGTGGCAAAGCGCTGCTCTTCGGTTTCGCTGTAACCTTGCCCAGCCAACAGGCCTAAGCGCACCATATCGCCGTAATTACTGGCTTGGGCAGTGATCAGCGCAATGCCTGCATTACGAAATAAGCCTAAGGTATAGCAATCATCCGCGGCTTCCTGACTCCAGTTCAGGTGCTTGGCCAAAGTTGCCGCTGTGGTGGCTACCAACAAGGCATTGGCCCAGAGCTTATGCGAAAAGGGATCTTTATGTTGCTCTTGTTCCAGCGTGAAGCGCAAAAGCACGCTACGTACCAGTTTAACCACCCGGTTGACGCCAAGAAATTTACAGGCATGTTCAATGGACGTGATTTTGGTGCGCAGGCCAAAATAAGCAGAGTTGACGACTTTCAGGGTGAAGCCAGCTAAACCGATGTCCAGATTAATCAAGGTTGAAAGGCGCTGAATATTGGGCTCTGGCTGTTGCAGCAGTTGCTGAATATGCAGCAGTACATCCGGTTGAGGAGGAATGGTAAAGCCTTTAAGTGCCTGCTCGATGGCATTCATATCCAGGGGCTGAGCCATCCTGTTGTCTCCACAGCGGTAAAGGAATCATCTCTATCATTAAAGCAAAATACGCTGCGGTTGCCAACCGATAACCACAGCGGGAATCTGAGCTTAGGAATCGAGGTAAGGACGTCCGCTCATCAGGCTCTGTGCCAACTGCCATTCAGCATCTTTATCTGCACCGGACAAATCATTGAAGTGGACTTCAAACTGGATGTAGTCTTCTTCGGGATCATGGCTACTAATTAGGCGATCAGGCACTTGCCCAACCTGACGGCAGGCATGAATAGCAACTTGAGCGGCCTGTTCCATCAGTGACAGGAACTTACCCAGTGGTAATTGCTGAAAAATAGCGGCATCGAGCTGTGCCCAGCCAAGTAGATCTGCGCTGATATGGCCGTCTTTGTGATCGGTAAATAACATTGAAACTGCGGGGGAGTCTGGGTTTTCTCCGGCCTTGTAGCGGGCAAGATCATCGGCATCAAACAGCATGACATAACCAAAAGCCGGACAGCCTTCAGCATCCATATCGTCAAAGGACGGATCGTAAATCAGAAAAAAACGTTGTTCAGACATCAAGGCCCCTGCTCACTCTTCAAAGGCATATTGTACCGAACTGAAGAGGTGAGCTAAAGGGCTATTTTTACATCGCTTCAGCCTGGTATGGAATCTCGAGCAGTAAAGAAAGCGCAAGTAATTGTACTTGCTGCTGATCTGAGATGATGTCATCTGCCTGGCAGGTTGCCAGAATAGCTTGCCACAAACTTTCTTTGAGTTTAGGGCTGGCAGCCATTAACTTGGGCAGGTGTTGCTGCACTGCATGGTAATCACTGTCAGGTTTTGCTTGGTCGGTTGGCAGCTTAAGTGCGGCCAGGCCTGCCTGCCAGCTTTGTTGCTGACGTTGTTCATCCTGGTGCGTGGCACTTGCAATAACACTCAATAATTGCAGGCTGGGCTCACGAACTGCGGCCAGTTCGGTGGCTGAGGTTTTACGCTGTACATCACGACTGCGAAACTCACTGGCCACCACATGATCAACCAGCTGAGCAATGGCCCACTCCAATAAACCAAGCTGACCATCGGCCTTGATCAATGCCAGCAGCAGTTGTTCAAAGCGCTCAAAGCGTACTGGTGTCAGGGTTTTCAGGCTGGGTATGCTCAGTTGTGCCAGCATCAGTTTTTGCCGCTCGGATAAGTGTTCGATCTGGCTGAGCATTCGATCGACATCCTGCAGTAACGCCACTGAGCTCTGTTCGCGGATTAGAGTTAACTGCTGCTGCCGATGCTCGTCTTGTTCACTAATCAGCAAAGCAAGCAGTAACGGCTCGGCCTGCATTGGTTGATGGGCGCTTTGCACCAGCAAAACGGGGAGTGCCGCCAGTAAGCGTTCACCGGCACTGCTGGTGCGCGGCGATGACTGGTTCGAGTCTGTTGTATTCTGTTCGTTGTTGTTTGAGTCGGAAACCTGTTGTTCGGCAGATGCCAGATTGGCTGCTGCTGTGCGCGCCTCTGGTAAACGACCATTCCAGCGAGGCTCCAGACGCTTGATGCGATCTTGCAATGGTGGGTGGGTGGCAAAAATACTGGCCCAGCGGCTGATGGCTTCACCAAAAAAAAGATGGCTGTTTTCGTCGGCATTGTGGTGTTTTAATTTGGTACCACGGGCACTGGCCGCAATTTGCTTCAGCGCCCCGGCAATGCCAGTAGGGTTACGGGTAAACTGCACGGCAGAGGCATCGGCCAGGTACTCGCGTTGGCGGCTAACACCCGCTTTAATCAGGTTGCCAAAAAACGCGCCCAGATACCCCAAAATGGTCAGGCCAAGTCCGAGCAATAAAATAGCCGCTGCGCCGCCACCGCCTTTATTGTTGCTGCGCCGTCCCGACGACATGATCACAGCGCCGCGACCGCCCCGCAGCAGCAAATAACCAATGTGACCTACAAACAAAATGCCATTCAGCACCGCTATCATTTTGATGTTCATCCGCATATCACCGTTTAAGATATGGCTGAACTCATGTGCGATCACTCCTTGCAGCTCATCCCGGTTTAGTTGCTCTAAACAACCCTCAGTCACACCAACTACGGCGTCGGCCGGGCTGTATCCGGCAGCGAACGCATTGATACCGCGCTCAGGTAAAATATACACGGCAGGCACCGGTAAATTGGCGGCTAAAGCCATTTCATCAACGACATTAAGCAACTGACGATGACGAGGATCAGCGCTGTCCGGGCTTAATCGAACACCACCCAGCGATTCGGCCACTACTTTGCCGCCCTGACGGAGTTGCTGCCACTTAAACAGCATGGCGCCGGCAATGGTGGTGAGTACCAGTAAGCTGGTCCAGATAATCAGATCCAATTTGACCATTCCTTGCTGCAAACCGCTTTGAATGGCCTGGCTATCGGCAAAGCCAAAGGCAACAGCCACCAAAATATTAGTGAGGGTCAGGAGAACCAGTACAGCGACAGCAAATAAGCCCACCAGAATACGGGTATTGCGGCGGGCTAAGTCTTGTTTGCTAAAAAAGTTGGTGGCCATAATACGTTAAAAGCTGACTTTAGTGGCGGCTTGCATCTCCTGGCTGTCTTCGAATTCCAGCAATTGAGCATCGGTGGTATGGCCAAAGCTGGGTGCCAGGATTACATGAGGAAAGATTTGCTTATATCTGTTGTAACTGGTGA
>JAIUMG010000193.1 GCA_022565655.1 Alkalimonas sp. | reverse complement strand
ACTGACCACCCAGAGCTTGCAATTGCTGAGAGAGCCCCATCAATTGCAGGTTCAGTTCATCGAACTGATTATCTTGCCATTGCTGCACACCACCATCAATGCGAACCCCACCGCCCATCTGCGAGGCCTGCGAAGCAGCATAACCATGAATATGACTACCAGCTCCAAATTCAGTGTTACGGGCTGCTACATTACCATGTACATCACTTTCTGAGCCAAAGCCCAGATACCCAGCCTGACTACTATGCCCTTTAGCACCAGAAAATAAAGCCAGATCATGCAGTGAGCCAGTGTCGATTACGCTTGCAGTTGCACTCGATGCCGCGGTTAAACACAGTGTGAAACAGAATCCCTGTAAAAATTTCATCATGCATCCCTTCATTCAGATAAAAAGACAACGCTGTCATTGATGGGCATTAAATATACAGAAAAACAATGATTAATCCAACGTTTTTGTGCAAATTCTGTCCGCAGCATGCATCTGCATAGCTACGAATCCAGCAACTGCCCCGCCAGCCGAACAAAATCGGATGATGTCAGGATCCCGAGTAACTTGTCGCTGTCATCCACCACCGGCAAACAACCATGCTTGTTTTTCAGGAAATAACCAATCACTTCCGATAGAGTTTGCTCCGGCTGCACAGAAGCAAAGTCGGTGTCCATCAGCTCTGCAATAATTTGCTGTTGCTCTTTTCGTTCCAATGCTGTGGTGCCGTATTTCGCCAACAAGCCCATCACAGTTGCGATCATTTTCTTCTGTGTCAGCACGCCCACTAACCGATCTTCGGCATCCAACACCGGGATATGACGAATATTTTTTTGCCACATCAAGTCATGTGCATCTTTCAAGCTTTGATCCCGACGCACAAACAAGGGGTTGGCTGTCATTAAATCCGCAACTATCTGGGCCGTCATCGTTCAAGCACTCCTCTGGTATAGCTTTGATAGCTATAGCATAGCTGACTGCACTAAGACTTTCAGGAACCAGATCAAACTTTAGGCTATTAGCGCATCACTCCATGCTTGTTTCACTCACTGGTTTTGTAGCTGCTTTGGTCAAGCTACTACCTAGCGAAGCCGTAATCACCAGGGCAATGGCCAGCCACTGCCAGAGAGTCAGCAGCTCAGCGAGGATCAATAGCCCGGCTAAAGCCGCAACCGCAGGTTCTACACTCATCAGTACGCTAAAGTTTTTCGGAGGTAAGCGTTTTAAGGCGACCATTTCCAGTGAATACGGCAGAGCACTCGACATCACGGCAATCATCAGAGCGAGTGGTAATATCTGCCACTGAAATAGTTCGGCACCAGCGGTCACCAGCCCAAGTGGGAATAGATAAAGCGCCGCAATGGTCATGCCTAGTGCAACCGTGGCGCCGCCAGGTGCGATGTGTCCTGCTTTCTGACCAAATAAAATATAGCCGGCCCAGCAACCACCTGCGGCCAGCGCCAGTAATACCCCGATGGGATCAAGCGCATCCTCACCTCGCATATCCGGCATCAGCATCAATACCCCAGCCAGTGCACAAGCCACCCAGAGCAAGTCCATTTTACGGCGGGACATTAATAAAGCCACCGCCAAAGGACCGGTAAACTCTAAGGCCACCCCAACCCCAAGCGGGATCCGCTCAATGGCCAGATAAAACAAAATATTCATACCACCAAGGCAACCACCATAGATGATCAGTGCTCGCCACTGGCGTCCACGGGGCCAATGACGCCAGGGGCGAAACACCAACCATAAAATGGCAGCGGAAAAACCAACACGCAGCGCGGTTGTGCCTTCAGGGCCAATCAGCGGAAACAGTTGTTTTGCAATGGATGCCCCTGATTGGATACAGACCATCGCCAGCAATACGCTGAAAATAGCAATAAACAAGGTACTGAAGCTGTTCTTTGACATGCAGTGAATGCCTAAGTTGAATAATGAAGCAGCGATAAAGTATACCGTATCCCATTAGGTGATGTTGGCATTTCAGCTTTTTGGGAGGATGCTTTTTAAGCATCCACTTCGTTATGCTGGATAAATTAGCAAGAGGCGAGTTGGAAAAGTTCGCATACCATGTAATGCTGGTTCAGCAAAGCTATCAGGGGTAATGGCCGTTCTAATGAAACAACGAATTGAATTATCCACTATGCTTTAAAAAAGCGTATCAGAAAATTTAAGGTGCACACGATGACAACCGATTCTGCTCAACAGACATTCAAGAGTTTCAAAGACTTCTATCCATTTTATTTGCAGGAGCATTCGAACCGGGTGTGCCGCAGATTGCATGTGGTAGGGAGCACCTTGGTGCTGATCGTGCTGTTTTCAGCCGTATTGACTGGCAACTTTATTTGGCTGTGGGCCTTGCCCGTGATCGGTTATGGCTTTGCCTGGGTAGGGCATTTCTTTTTTGAGAAGAACAAGCCTGCCACCTTTAAGCACCCATGGTATAGCCTGCTTGGCGACTGGGTTATGTACAAAGATGTGCTCACCGGCAAGATCCCCTGGTAACGCCTAGGGCCTGTTCAGGCTTTCGCAGCTTGCTTAGACTGCAGCGCAAAGCGGAGTATATCTTTCCACGATACAATGCCAAGCAGCCGTTGCTCGGCATCCACCACCGGCAAGCAGCCAACGTTGTGGTCCAGTAACAGGGCCGCAGCTTCTTTGATGGGTGTTTTTTCAAATACGCTAATCACCGGTGACGTCATCACATGCCGGACTTTACGGCTTTGCACGTAATTTTCCACACTGGTCTCAAACGCTGACTCCATCACCGGGCTCAGTGCTTTGAAATAATCCTTCACCGAGATAATCCCCAGCAAACGATTCGAGCTATCCACCACAGGCAGGTGCTGGTAACGTGCTTGAGAAAAAACCTCTCGCAAAGAAGCCAAACTGGCATCTTGTGAAGTGGTATGAACTTTACGGGTCATAATCGCTGCGATTCGGTTCATCAGAACGCTTATCTCCACATAGAATTGAGTGGTGGGCAATCTCGTTAGCAAAAGAAAAGCCGGTGATTACTCATCCGGCTTTTCAAATCCTTCAATGGTCACACCCGATAACCGCCCTGAGCCTTGCGTATCGTTGCTACGCAACTTAATCATCAAGCGTAAATCATTCGGTGAATCGGCATGATGCAGGGCATCGGCATAACTGATCCGGCCACGTTCATACAGGTCATACAAGGCCTGGTCAAAGGTTTGCATCCCTAACTCACGCGACTTAGCCATTAATGCTTTAATTTCACCCACCTGGCCACGGGAGATTAAATCTGCGACCAGCGGCGAGTTCAACAAGACTTCAATCGCAGCCACCCGGCCCGTGCCGTCAGCCGTTGGTACCAGCTGCTGGGCCACAATGGCCCGTAAGTTTAACGATAAATCAAACAACAACTTTTGGTGCATTTCTTTCGGAACTAAGTGCATGATGCGATCAATGGCCTGGTTAGCATTGTTGGCATGCAAAGTCGCCACACACAAATGACCGGTTTCAGCAAAGGATAATGCATACTCCATGGTGTGCATGTCACGCACCTCGCCAATCAGAATCACATCCGGCGCCTGACGCAGTGAGCTTTTCAGCGCAGCCTCAAACGACTCGGTGTCGATGCCGACTTCACGCTGAGTAATCAAGCTTTTATGATGTTCATGCACAAATTCAATCGGATCTTCAATGGTCAGTATATGGCCTTTGGCGTTGCGGTTTCTATACCCCAGTAAAGCCGCCAACGAGGTGGACTTACCGGTACCGGTTCCACCAACAAACAACACCAACCCTCGCTTGGACATGATAATTTCTTTTAAAATTGGCGGTAGCCCCAGGTCATCCGCATTCGGGATATCGGTCACAATACGACGTACCACCATACCGGCCTGATCCCGCTGCCAGAAGGCAGACACCCGAAAGCGCCCGGCTTCATTGGAAATAGCGAAATTGCATTCTTTGCTGACAACAAACTCCTGCTTCTGTTTTTCCGACATGGGTGAGACCACCAACTGAAATGACGCATCTTCAGTTAAGGGTGTTTCATCAATCGGCAGCAGTTCACCATTAATTTTTGCGGCAACCGGCATGCCGGCGGTGACAAATAAATCCGACGCACCGCGTTTTACCATAATATCCAAAAAATCAGTCAGCTGCATACGCTCTCCTTACATCCGGCCCATGGTGCCGAAGGTGTTTTTATCTTGCGCCTTGGTCATGGCATCTTTTTGCGACACCATACCGCGGTTCACCAGATTCACCAGACATTGATCCATGGTCTGCATACCGGTTGCGGCTCCGGTTTGAATCACCGAGTACATCTGCGCAATTTTGTCTTCACGGATCAGGTTACGGATCGCAGGAACCCCAATCATGATTTCATGAGCCGCTACCCGACCACCGCCAACTTTTTTCAGCAGGGTTTGCGAAATAACCGCACGTAATGATTCCGACAACATGGAGCGCACCATATCTTTTTCTTCACCAGGGAATACATCAATAATACGGTCGATGGTTTTAGGTGCCGAGGTGGTGTGCAAAGTACCAAACACCAGGTGTCCCGTTTCGGCGGCTGTCATGGCTAAACGAATGGTCTCCAGATCCCGCAATTCCCCCACCAGGATCACATCGGGATCTTCCCGCAGTGCCGAGCGTAGTGCATTACTGAAACTATGGGTATCGCGGTGCACTTCACGCTGGTTAACCAGACACAGTTTATTGCTGTGGACAAATTCGATCGGGTCCTCAATGGTCAGCACATGATCATGACGGGTGGTGTTGATGTAATCCACCATCGCTGCCAGCGTGGTACTTTTACCAGAACCGGTTGGCCCTGTGACCAACACCAGGCCTCTTGGGTTTTCTGAGATGGTTTTAAATATTTCCGGTGCCCCTAAGTCGTCGAGTGTTAATACATCACTCGGAATGGTCCGAAACACGGCCGCAGCACCACGGTTTTGCACAAAAGCATTGACACGAAAGCGGGCCAGGTTGGGCACTTCAAAAGAAAAATCTGTTTCCAGGTTTTCTTCGTATTCTTTTCGTTGTCGATCAGTCATAATTTCATACACCAAGGCATGAACTTCTTTATGATTCAACGCAGGAATATTGAGTTTACGAACGTCGCCATCGACACGTATCAACGGGGGGGTGCCGGCAGACAGGTGTAAATCCGAGGCATTATGCTGCACACTAAAGGCCAGTAACTCAGTAATATCCATGACAATTCTCACTTAATACGATTGAATTTATGAATACCATAGCAGAACGCTTGCAAAGCGCCTACCAACAAATTACGCAAGAATGCACTAAGCTTGGTTCAAACTCTGCCAATGTGCAATTAATTGCGGTCAGTAAAACCAAGCCGATGGCCGCTATTGAAGCAGCCTATCAGCATGGTCAGCGGCATTTTGCCGAAAATTACCCGCAAGAGTTCGCCGACAAAGCATCGCAACTGCCCTACCCGGATCTGATTTGGCATTTTATTGGTCCTTTGCAATCCAATAAAACCAGGTTAATCGCTGAGCATGCAAGCTGGTTTCACAGCCTGGATCGGCTTAAAATAGCCAGGCGCCTCTCCGAACAGCGGCTGGCATCACAGCCGCCATTGCAGGTGCTGCTGCAAGTGAATATCAGCGGTGAAGCCAGTAAAGCAGGGATTCAACCCGAGGATGTGATGGCGCTGGCGGCAGAAGTTAATCAGCTTCCCAGGCTTGAGCTCCGTGGGTTGATGGCTATTCCTGCGCCGTCGGACCAACAGCCGGTCAATGATGCTTTTCAACGTATGCAGCAGCTGAGCCACGAGTTACAGCAAGCCTATCCGGCTGCAACAGAATTATCCATGGGCATGAGTAATGACTGGCCGATGGCTCTGAGATACGGCGCAACTATGATACGATTAGGCACCGCAATTTTTGGTGAAAGGACTTATGAAAGAAATGAATGACAACATCGTCGCTTTTATCGGCGCA
Source organism: Alkalimonas sp. (assembly GCA_022565655.1). Lineage (GTDB taxonomy): Bacteria > Pseudomonadota > Gammaproteobacteria > Enterobacterales > Alteromonadaceae > Alkalimonas. The sequence goes on along the minus strand of JAIUMG010000193.1, from coordinate 529 downwards.
GGCAATATGGCCCGCTGCGTCATTGCCTCCATGGTACAATCCGGCTACCCGGCTCAGCATATTATCGCCAGCAATCGCACCGAACCCAAACTTCAGGCATTAGCCAGGGATTACGGCATTCAAACCACGCTGGATAATATCGAAGCGGTGACCAAAGCCGATGTGATTGTGTTGGCTGTGAAGCCGCAAATGATGGGCGATGTGTGTCAAACACTGATTGAACAAGCGCCAGAGATCAAAGAAAAGCTGTTTGTTACCGTTGCCGCTGGCTTACCGGTCAGCCGTTATGAGAGCTGGCTTGGCGATATCCGTATGGTGCGTAGCATGCCGAATACTCCATCACTGGTTGGCCTTGGCGTGACCGGTTTGTTCCCCAGCCGTTGTTCAAATTATGAAAAATCTTTTGTGGATGCCATGTTCAAAGGCACCGGCATGACGGTATGGTTGGAGCAAGAACACGAGATTGATCACGTCATTGCCGTTACCGGCAGCTCACCAGCCTATTTCTTTTATTTTATGCAATCCATGC
>JAIUMG010000192.1 GCA_022565655.1 Alkalimonas sp. | reverse complement strand
GCCATCGGCATTGATGTGCTGGTGGCCTCCTTGCTGCCACTGATTCTCTGTTTAATCCTGACGCGTTTTTTCAGCGACGATAAAAGCTGGTGGCCTGCCTTGCAACTGGCTCCCTTTGCCATCCTGGGGGGCTTGGCTTTTACCGTACCTGCTTATGGCGTGGCCTGGGCTTTGGGGCCGGAATTTCCATCCATTCTAGGGGCTTTGGTGGGGTTGGCGCTGATGAGCAGCTTGGCGCGTTATCGCATTCTGTTACCAAAGCAGGCCTGGTATTTTTCTGCTGAAGACAAAACCCAGAGTGAAGCCCTGCAGCGTCAGGCGCTGAGTACGCCGCTGGCGATGCCGCTATGGCGAGCCTGGTCACCTTACGTGCTGGTCGCTGTATTGTTGGTGTTAAGCCGGATACCACAGTTGCCGCTGCAGGGCTGGTTAAGTGCTTGGGTATTGCGTTGGCCGGAGATTTTAGGCACCAACATCAGCGCCAGCCTGGCACCGTTGTATTTACCGGGCTCTTTGTTTGTGCTGGTGGCGCTACTGACTTTGTGGCTGCATAAAAGCTCACAGCATCAGAGCCCGCTGCGCTGCTTGCGGCAAGCCGGGCGTGACAGTCTGGCCCGGCTGGGGCCTGCCACCATTGCCCTGATGGCCTCGGTGCCTATGGTGCGTATTTTCCTGCAATCTGGTGTCAATGAAGCTGGTCTTGCTGCCATGCCGTTTGAGCTGGCGCAAATGGCGGCGCTGCATCTGGCTGACTACTGGCTCTGGGTCGCCCCTTTGGTTGGTGCTTTGGGCTCTTTTCTAGCCGGTTCAGCGACGTTCTCCAATATGATGTTTGCTTCTTTTCAGCAAACAGTCGCGACAGAGGCCGGCTTGCCTGAGACGCTGGTACTTGGGTTGCAACTGCTGGGCGCCAACGCCGGCAATATGATCTGTGTGGTCAATGTAGTCGCGGCGGCTAGTGTGGTGAATTTAAGTGGCCGTGAAGGCGATATTATTCGCTATACCCTGGCGCCGATGCTGTATTACTGCCTGGCAGCCAGTGCTGTCGCAGTGCTATTCTGGTTCTAATCCGCCTTTTCCAGTTCTAATACACTTCGGGCAGCTGATCCCAGCGAGTGGTGTAGGCCGGGGACAAAAACCGTTGCTGCATTTGCCAGTCGCCATCCCTCCCTTGGCGGGCGATAAATACGCTGCCCCGGTGCTTCTGGTTCAGCTGGTCGATGGTGGCCATCAATCGCTGGCTGCGCTCAGAGGGCGGTGGGCTGAATAAACTGCTTTGCAAGCCTTGTACGGAGCACAGATCATTCAGCACTACCCCTGCTTTGGCATAAGATGGTCCATCACGCCAGATGCGATCCAGCAGCTGCATCGCTGCCTGTTGCAGTACCCGGCTGTCGCTGCTGGGGCTCTCCAGTACCAGGCTGGCCTGATCACCGAAAAAGCGTGCTTTTTGGTCGAAGCGGCTGCTGCGAATAAACACACTGAGCTGGCGTGCCAGGCTATGTTGTGCCCGGAGCTTTTCCGCCGCCCGGCTGATGTACAGTGTGATGGCCTGTTGCATCGCTGATTTTTCTTTCACCCGCTGGCCAAAGCTACGGCTGCTGATAATCTGTTGCTTGGGTTCCTGTACCTCATCCAATGCCAGGCAGGCAATGCCGTTCAGTTCATTCACGGTGCGGGCCAATACCACCGAGAACTTTTTACGGATTTGCTCTGGGCAGGCTCGTGCCAGTTGCAGGGCGGTATCGATGTTCATCGCCTGCAGTCGTTCGGCCAGCTTTCGGCCAACGCCCCAGACTTCCTGTACTGGGGTGCGGGCCAGGATATGCAAGCGTTTATGGCTATCGGTTAGATCCAGTACACCGTCGAACTGGGGGTATTTCTTGGCGGCGTAATTGGCCAGCTTGGCCAGGGTTTTGCTGGGGGCTATACCGACACAGACTGGCAAGCCGAGCTGCTGCTGTATGGTTTGACGAATATGCTGACCAAAATCCGTCAGGTCTTGGCACGATTCTACACCGGATAGCTCCAGAAAGGCTTCATCAATCGAATAAATCTCAACCTTGGGGGCGAGTTGTTCCAGCGTTTGCATCACCCGTGAAGACAAATCGCCATACAGCGCATAGTTGGAAGAGAACACGGCCACCCGATGCTGCTTCAGCAGCGGCTTGACCTGATGAAAGGGGGCACCCATCGGAATAGGCAGCTGTTTGGCCAGCGCGCAGCGGGCGATAATGCAACCGTCATTGTTGGACAGCACCACCACAGGTCGTTGTTTTAAATCCGGCCGGAACAATCGCTCACAGGAAGCGTAAAAGTTGTTGCAATCCACCAGCGCAAAGCAGCGCTTTGTATTCAGAGGCACTGACATGGTTTAGCGCTTCAGTTGATGGATCACACTGCTGACCACCCCAAACAGCTCAAAATCCATGCCATCGGCAAGCACAATGGCTGGGTATTTAGGATTAGCGGCTTGCAGCATCAGCTGCGGCTGCAGCAGCAACCGTTTGACAGTCATATCGCCGTTGACGCTGGCAATGACTATGTCCTGATGCTGAGCTTGCAGGGCGCGATCGACCAGCAAAATATCGCCATCGAAAATAGCGGCACCACGCATCGAGTCGCCACGGGCCCGAACAAAAAAAGTCGCGGTCGGGTGCCTGATCAACAGCTCATGCAAATCAAGACAGCCTTCCAGATAATCCTGCGCGGGTGATGGAAAGCCGGCCGCTACTGTGTTTAAGTACATCGGCAGTGCCCGGCCAGCCAGATCGGCAGGCGGCCCCAGTATGTCTGGGCTGGCATCATGAAGTAAGGCAGGCTTCGTGTTCATGGGTAATTGCTATAGTTTTACTGTTTAAATATACAGTTATTTTAGTGGTTGCAGCCAGAAGCGCAAGTGTAGTTTTCAAAAGCCAGCAAGGAAGGCTGTAGAGGGGGGAATGCAGAAACGGAGGCATAGCCTCCGTTTTGTATAGTCAAGATGACTGGATACTAGCTGATATTAGAACGCAAATTGTGCACGTAATGCCAACGCTTTTGGCTTCTCGCTGCCATTCACGCCATCTTTGATATCAGCGAAGATCAGGTTAGCCATAAAGCGTACATTGGATGAGGCGTAGTAGTTCAGGCCCAGGGTAATGTTGTTTTGCTCGCCACCCATGACGCTGCCGTCGCTCAGGCTTACTTCGCTGTAACGTGCTGCTACTTCCCAGGCACCACCATCCCCTTTCGGAGTCACACCACGGAAGTTACCACCACGGTAACCACGCTTCTCACCGGTCAGGATATAGCTCATCTGCACGTGGAAACCATCAAAAGTCACATTGCTTTCTTCGCTGCGACGAACATTGTTCGACAGGTACTCGGCTTCGACTGAGAATGAACCCGCTTGGTAAGCTGCTTCCAGACCGTATTTGAAGGTTGAATCCACATCGGTCAGGTTACCGGTATCGATCAGGCGGATATCTGCCGGACGAACTTCCGGGCGGTCACGAAAACGCAGGCTGTTGTAATCACCACGATCTTCAGCGGCCACAGACACACCTAAGTGCAGCAGGTTGTCGCCAGCATCTGGGGTGAACACCAGGCGTCCAGCTACACCCATAGGCGCATCTGCGCTGGATACGCGGCCACTACCGATGCCGCGGGTGTACAACATGCTCTGGAACAGAACATTGTCTGCTGAGCGAGCATAGTGCACACCGATACGACGGCTATCAGCGGTAACGTTGCTGCTGGAGGCACGTTCCATAAACGTAATGGCATTGGAGCTGGTCAGCTCATTCAGGCCCATAGGCACTTTCACCTGACCGATGGTCAGGGTGCCGTTGGCAAGTGAACGGCGTACGTAGACATCATTGGCGCTGGTGCCATTTTCAGCAAAATCATATTCAATCTGAAAAGACCAAGTATCGTCCAGTTTACCATTCATACCTAAGCGAGTACGACGTACCGCAGTACTTGAACCCAGCTCAGTCACATCAGAATCGTAAGCGGCAGTATCCAGGTGCATGCGGCCACGAACATCAACGCTTTTTGCTTCTGCAAAGTCGGCAATGGTAAGCAGAGCAACAGCTGCAGCAACAGCAGAGATTTTAAAATTAGTATTCATATGGATCCCATAACAAGTTGAGTGTGAGTTTTAATGTAGAGCCGGGAACGTTCAGGCATGCCTGAAAACGAACACGAGCGAACTGGGTAAGCATTACACAGGATAAATATGACAGTTTCGCGATCTTTAGATGACAGTTAAATGACAATGAGTGGTGCGGCTATCTGTTTTTAAATGTCACTTTACTGTCATTAAAGTGACATGAAATATCGTTAACTTTTCCCTGTTAACAAATAACCGTCAGTTTAATGAATACTCATGGAGTTTTTTATGAAGATAAAAGCACTGCTCGCTACTCTGGTAGCCGCATCAACTTTGATTGCAACTTCAGCTACGGCTGCAGCGCCTGCAAATTGTCCGGCGACCCTGCGCTTTGCCGATACCGGCATTGAAGGCATGGAAGAAATGGTCCGTACCTACGGTGAGTTTCAACAAAAGCTAACTGATGTACTAGGAATAGATGTACGTTTTTTCCCAGTCAGCGATCGGACTGCTGCAGTGAATGCCCTGCAATTTAGCCAGGTCGATATCATTCTGGCGGGTCCTTCGGAGTATGCCGTGATGCGCGCACGTCAGCCAGTCAAAATGATGGTCGGTATTGAGCGTACTAGTTATGGTACGGCTTTTGTGGTGCATGAAGACAGCGATATTCATACTTTGGCTGATTTAAAAGGCAAGCGGGTTGCGATGAAAGACCCCGGCTCGACCACCGGTCATATTGTTCCAAGTAAAATGCTGCATGAGGCGGGTCTGAATATTGACCGTGATCTGCGTGTATTGCTGCTGGATGGTGCTCGTTTCGAGGCGATGATCAATCGTGATGTCGATGCCATGGGCAGTGGTGTGCGTGATGTGGAACGCTTGCAAGAGCGGGATCCGAATGGTCGCTATCGTGTGATTGCAGAAAGTGACACCATGCCTCGTGATATTTTTGTCGCCCGTGGCGGCATTGAAGACAGCTGTGTAGCTTTTGTCAGCGAAAAAATGATGGAGCACAGCGAAGCTTTACTGGAAGCCATCTTGAATCCAGGTGAGCGCAGAAAATACCGTGGTGCTCGTTTTGTCAATGATCTGACTGAAGAAGAATACGATCGTATTACCCGGGCTTATGCTCTGGTGGGTTATCCACTGGATTAATCCGATTGGTTCATTGATACGGGTTGGCGTTTACGTCAGCCCGTTTTTAATTAGAGGTAGTACTATGTCTATCATCACTGTCAACGACGTTAATAAGCATTTCGCGGACAATCACGTTTTAAAAGGCATTAACTTGTCGGTTAGCCAGGGCGAAGGGGTGATCCTGCTTGGTGCCAATGGCTGTGGCAAGTCCACACTAATGCGGAGTATTTGTGGCCTGACGCCGATTGATTCCGGCGATATTCAGATCCATGGTCAATCGATGATTAAGGCCAGGCAACGTGAGATCCGAGCTATGCGGCGTCAGGTAGGCGTGGTGTTTCAGCGCTTTAATCTGGTTGGCAATTTGAGTGTGTTTCAAAACGTTTTATATGGGGCTCTCGGGGGAGAGCGATTGGGTTTATTGGGCTGCATGGCACCTTTTGCCAGCCAGGCCAATCGGGAAAAAGCCATGGCTTGCCTGGAACGCGTGAAGCTGGCGAATAAAGCGGAGCAAAAAGCTGATCAGCTATCTGGTGGTCAACAGCAACGGGTTGCTATCGCTCGCATGCTGATGCAGGAGCCACCTGTTGTGTTGGCAGACGAGCCAATTGCCAGCTTGGATCCTAAATCAGGCCGTGAGGTAATGGAACTGTTGTGGGAAGTCACCAAAGAGCGGGGGCTTACCGTGGTCTGTACCCTGCATCATTTGGATGTGGCCTTGCAATACGGGGATCGTTTTATTGGCATGTTGAATGGCAAAGTCCATATAGATGCTCCCCGGAATGAGGTAACCAAGGAGCAGCTGGAAGCCTTGTATATCCATGAAAAGGCCGAAGAGCAAGATTCGGTATTGAATGATTTCACCCCTGCTACGGCAGTTGCGTGAACCTAACGGAATAAAGAGTCGACTATGTCACAAGTAAATCCTCACCAAAATCCGGCCATGCCGCCACGTTTTCGCTCCCCAGGTGTTTTTTTCTGGGTGCTGTTGATTAGTTTCGGTGCTTTTTTTATTCAGGGGTTTTTATCCGCTGAAGTAAGCCTGGAGCGACTTGGCCAGGGAGCTGCCAATATGGGCACTTTCTTTGCTCAGGCGTTTCCACCCGATTTTTCCCGCATTGAAAACATCCTATACGCCATGCTGGAAACGCTGAATATGGCGATTGTCGGGGTGTTTTTTGGTGTGATCCTCAGCGTACCTTTTGCATTGCTGTGTTCACGTAATACCTGTCCCAATGGCATTATTCGCAAT
>JAIUMG010000191.1 GCA_022565655.1 Alkalimonas sp. | reverse complement strand
CGCAGCATCTCAGTTTCAGAGTGATACTGGTTAAATACCGGGTGCTGCAGAATGTCATCGTGACGCAGCAGGCTCTCTGGAATGGAGTTCGAGCCACTTTTCACCAGCTCAGCATCCAGCACCGCCACACTCAGGCCATGGCCCTCGCCCAGCACGATATTGAATAATTCAGTCAGATCGGCACTGCGGGTTACTTCATGGAAGCTTACTGACAAACTATCGGCCAGATCAGTCCGCAGGTTCACCCCAGCGGCCAGCGCACGTTGCACCACGCCAGCACGATCGACCACTTTAAAGCTGATGGTATCGAACCACTGTTGATTGACCAGCTCAACGCCTTTGGCTTTAAGGCCAGCAGCAAAAATATCAGCACAACGATGAATGCGGTTGGCAATGGTTTTTAAGCCGTCCGGGCCATGATAAACGGCATAGAACGACGCCATATTGGCTAGCAAGACCTGCGCAGTACAAATGTTGGAGTTGGCTTTTTCGCGGCGGATATGCTGCTCACGGGTTTGCATCGCCATGCGCAGGGCATTGGCATCTAACCGATCTTTCGAAACGCCAATGATGCGGCCTGGCATCGAGCGCTTGTAGGCATCGCGGGTGGCAAAGAAAGCCGCGTGCGGGCCGCCGTATGCCATTGGCACACCAAAGCGCTGCGCTGAGCCCAGCACCACGTCGGCACCTAGTTGCCCTGGTGACTTCATCAGCACCAGCGCCATCATATCGGTAGCAACCGCGACAATGGCTTTGTTGTTTTTCAGCTCGGTGATTAATGCAGTATCGTCACGCACATCGCCATTGCTGCTGGGGTACTGCAACAGGGCACCAAAGACGTCATGCTTGACGGCTTCGCTGGCTGGGCCAGTAATGATATCAAAGCCAAACATCTCGGCGCGGGTTTTCACCACATCCAGTGTTTGTGGGTGGACATCATCGGCAATAAAGTAACTGTTGGCTTTTTTATTTTTTGATACCCGCTTGGCCAGCGCCATGGCTTCTGCCGCCGCGGTGGCTTCATCCAGCAGCGACGCGCTGGCCAGCTCTAAACCGGTTAGATCCAGCGTCAGTTGCTGGAAGTTGAGCAGCGCTTCTAAGCGGCCCTGGGCAATTTCAGGCTGGTACGGCGTATAGGCGGTGTACCAACCCGGATTTTCCAGTACATTCCGCAGGATCACATTTGGCGTTAAGGTTGGGTGGTAGCCCATGCCAATATAGGATTTAAACACCTTGTTCTTGCTGGCCACTGCTTTTAGGTAGCTAAGCGCATCGGCTTCAGTACGGCTCTCACCAATCGCCAGTGGCTCTGGCAGGCGAATATCGGCCGGAATGGTCTGCTCAATCAACTGCTCGACCGAGCTGACATTCAGCTCTGCCAGCATCGCAGCCGTTTCATTGGCATCCGGGCCAATATGGCGTTGAATGAATTCCTGATGGTTCGCAAGTTGCGACAGCGTTTTAGCAGCAGGGTTGCTCATGCTTGGGGTGTCCTATAATACAGTAACGACAAAAATATACGGTGATGATGAAAGAGTAAGCCCCGAACTATACGGGGCTTAGACAACAATAGATTGGTGTTACTCTTCGTCGATGACGTTCTGGTAGCCTTCTGCGTCCAGCAGTTCGTCCAGCTCAGACTCATCGGAGATTTTTACTTTGAACATCCAGCCATCATGGTACGGGCTGGTATTCACTTGCTCTGGCGCGTCAGCCAGTGATTCATTCACTTCAACCACTTCACCAGATAAAGGCGCATAGATATCCGAGGCGGCTTTCACCGATTCTGCCACAGCGCAATCATCGCCCTGAGATACGGTATCGCCCACTTCAGGCAACTCAACAAACACCATATCACCCAGCAGCCCCTGAGCATGTTCAGAAATACCTACACTGTAAACACCTTCGCCTTCATGACGGACCCACTCATGGGACGATGCATATTTTAAATCTGTTGGGATTGAGCTCATGATTCATTCCTTACCTGACGGTTCTTTTTTTAGTCGTTTGTCCGCATGCACAGACGCTGTTTTCATTATTGTTGACCAATTGACTAGCTTTTGTACAGTCAACTGTGTCCTAGTTTAGATGAGTTTTTTGCCCATGCGAACAAATGCTGGTTTGATCACCTTGACCGGTACCAGCTTGCCGCGAATATCCACCTCGGCGCTGTCGCCAACAGAGGCCGGTACCCGCGCCATGGCAATGCTGAACCCCAGGGTTGGAGAAAAGGTACCCGAGGTAATAATGCCTTCACCGCCTTCAACCACCACCCGCTGGCCGTGACGCAGTACGCCTTTTTGCTCCATCACCAGACCCACCAGTTTGTCGGTGCCTTTGGCTTTTTGCTGCTCTAACGCACTACGGCCAATAAAGTCACGATCGCTTGGTTCCCAGGCAATGGTCCAGCCCATGTTTGCGGCCAATGGTGAGACGCTGTCATCCATATCCTGGCCGTACAGGTTCATGCCAGCCTCTAAACGCAGCGTATCGCGAGCGCCTAAACCAGCTGGCTTGACACCGGCATCGATCAGCCGTTGCCAGAAATCAGCCGCTTTTTCTGCCGGCATGGCAATTTCGTAGCCGTCTTCACCGGTATAACCAGTGGTGGCAATAAACAGCTCGCCGCTTTGCACACCAAAGAACGGCTTCATGCCTTCAACCGCCGATTGTTGCTCGCTGCTGAGTAAGGTCGCTACTTTGGCTTTGGCATTCGGGCCTTGTACGGCAATCAGTGCCAGCTCGGTACGCTCAGTGACCGTAACATCAAAGGCCGCCGCATGCTGGTTAATCCAGGCTAAATCTTTCTCACGGGTAGCAGAATTCACCACCACACGGAAGAAGTCGTCTTGCAGGAAGTAGACAATCAGGTCATCAATCACACCGCCTTGCTCATTCAGCATCGCGGTATACAGCGCCTTGCCAGGGACCGACAGTTTTGCCACATCATTGGCCAGCAGTTTACGCAGAAAATCGCGGGTGCGGGCACCGGTTAAATCAACAATGGTCATGTGCGACACATCAAACATTCCTGCATCCTGACGGACAGCGTGATGTTCTTCAATTTGAGAGCCATAGTTGATCGGCATATGCCAGCCAAAGAAGTCGACCATTTTGGCACCTGCTTCCAGATGCTTGGCGTGTAACGCGGTATGTTGAGACATTCTACTATTCCTGTGATAAGCAAGCCGCTTGCGCTGCAGTCTGATGGTAGTAGCCAAGCTGTATGAAGCTGGATGTATTCAGACTGACCGAATAATAATTCACTTCGATTATAACTGATGGCGGCAGGGGTCAACAGTCCCTTTTGCCTTAGTTTTTATAATGCGGGTATGGGGTGGCTAGGCTGACGGAGCAGCAAACTCGCTGGCCGCACTGGCGGACAACTGCACCCGCTTTGGCAGATCACCCGCATTACCAAGGGCCAGCGCCATCATTTTCTGCTTCAGGGCCGGTTGCTTATTAAGGGCATTCATGCCAACGGCGCGCAAAAACTTGGGCAATGGCAAGCCGCCGCTGAAACCACGCTTGAACGCTTCCATCGCCAGGATCAGGCTCTGAGCCTCGGATTTACGCCAGCGCTGGTACTGTTGCAGCATCTGTGGCTGGTCGATGCTTTGCCCCGCTTCCAACTGATTTGCTATTAGTTCAGCTAATGCAGCAACATCCATCAGCCCTAAATTCATGCCCTGCCCGGCCAGCGGATGAATGCTGTGTGCTGCATCGGCGACCAGCACAATGCGCTGCTGTACCCATTCAGTTGCATAACGCATACGCAGCGGAATGCGGCGCCGTTCACTGCATAACTGCAATTGCCCCAGCACCGATTGGCTGGCTGCGGTGACTGCCTGGGCAAAAGCCTCTGGTGATAAAGCCAGCAACTGCTCGGCTCGCTCGGGCGGCACACTCCAGACAATGGACACACGCTGAGGATCGGCCAGCGGCAACAGCGCCAGCGGACCATCCGGCCAGAACACCTGCCGCGCTGTGGCCTGATGCGCTTCATCGCACGCCAGAGTCGCCACAATGGCATGATGCTGATAATCCCAGTGCAGCAGCGGCATCTTCTGCTGTTCACGGATAAAGGAATTGGCACCATCGGCAGCCACCAGCAAGCGGCTGAAGATTAAATCGTCATTGCTCAGCTGCAATACGACTTCCCGTTCGCTTTGCGTTAGTTTTTTTATGCAACTGTTAAACAAACAGCGCACGTTGTGGCAGCCTTTCACCTGTTGATACAACTGCTGGCGAATTTGTTCGTTATCACAGATCCAACCAAGGGCTGGCAATTGCTGCTCGGCCGCTGAAAAATCAATACGTCCAAAACTATCGGCCTGCCAGACACTCATGTGCTGATAGGCTGCAGCGTGCGCGCTCAGGCCAGGCCAGACATGCAATTGCTGCAGTAAGCGCTGCGAGGCCAGATTGAGCGCACTCACCCGCTGAAAGTCTGGCTCGGTTAGCTCCGGCTCTGGCCCTTGCTCAATCAGGGTAATGGAAAGATCCAGCGGCGCCAGCAGCAGGGCTAAGGTTAAACCGGCACTGCCTGCGCCCACTATGGTGATATCGGTATGCTGCATGGCTAACTCGCTCCTTGGCGAAACGTGGGGATGGCGGCACTGGCTTGCAGCCCCATGGCTTGTTGGGCCAACGGCTGCTTTAGTTCGTCGCACAGCAGCATGCTGAGTAACCCCAGGTTACGACCTAATGCCACCAAGCGAGATGGGTTGGAAAACAGCCGCACCAGGCCATCGGTCAATTGCATCACCTGGCGCATATCCTGTTGGCGGGCCTGTTGGTAGTGACGCAGCATCGGGTACTCGCCCACCCTGGATGGCTGAGCCATGATCGCACTGACCAGGGCACTGATATCTCGCAGTGCTAAATTAAAGCCCTGACCAGCGATCGGGTGCAAGCTGTGCAGGCTATTGCCAGCCAGAGCGATGCGATGTTGTATCGGGCTTTTCGCCTGACGCAACGACAGCGGGTAACTGGCGCGCTGGCCTGCTCGGCTGAAACGACCCGCCCGATAGCCAAAAGCCTGCTGCACCGCCGCAAGAAAGTCGGCATCCGCCAACTGCATCAGTTCTGCGGCTTCATGGCCTTCGGTGGTCCAGACCAATGAATAACGCTGTGCATTCAAAGGCAATAATGCAATGGGGCCATGCTCGGTAAAACGTTCAAATGCGCGGTACTGGTGCGGTTGCTCTATGGCAAGGTTGGCAATCACAGCCGTTTGCTGATAACTCAGATGCTCGCTTGCAAAGCCTGCCAGCTGGCGGGTGGGCGATAAGCCACCTTCACAGATCACCAGCAATGCTGCCGTCAGCGAGGTGCCACTGCTCAGTTGCAGCTGCACAGCATCGGCTTCACTTTGCAACGAGGTAATATGATCGGGACGAAACCATTGCAGCTGGCAGGCAGCCACGCCGCTCAGTTGCTGCTGCAACAATTGCCCCAGATGCTCCACTTCAAGCACAGCCCCCAGCTCAGTGAAACCAAAACGCTCGGCGGCCAGATAACACTTGCCGAAATGGCCGCGATCCGACACATGAATATGTTGAATAGGGCAGGCTTTATCGGCCAGAGCTGGCCATAAACCCCAGGCAGCCAACTGCCGGATACTGCCCGCCGCCAGCGCAATACTGCGGCTATCAAAACTGGCCGATGCTTGTTGCTCGGGCTGCTGTTCAATGATGGCAATGCTTTTTTCCGGGGCCAGCTGCTGCAAAACATACGCCAGCGTTAAACCGACCATGCCGCCACCAGCAATGGCGATATCGACCTGGCTGAAATTAATCGAACTGGCCATGCTTTCTGCCTGCCATCAGTGCTTCAATCTCAGCCAGCTCTTTCGGTACACCGGCCGTTAACACCTGATGGCCTGTCGTTGTGATCAGCACATCGTCTTCGATACGAATGCCAATGCCCCACCACTTGGCATCGGTGGCGCTGCCCGTAGGAATATACAACCCAGGCTCGACCGTCAGTACCATGCCAGGTTCGAAAGCACGGGCTTTATCGCCCTGTCCGCTATCGTCTTCATTCGCACCACGGGCTTGATAGCTGCCGACATCGTGCACATCCAGCCCCAGCCAATGACCTAAACTGTGGATCATATAAGGCTTCGCTGCCTGCTCGGCCAGCAAGGTATCCAGCTCACCTTGCAAAATCCCCAAATGCAGCAACCCGGCAGTTAATACACTCGTAGCTGCCTCACTGGCCAGCTTAAAGCTGCTGCCTGGTTTGAGCTGCTGCAAGGCAGCCAGCTGCGCATCAAGCACCAATTGGTACAAAGCCGCTTGCTCCGGGTTGAACCGACCATTCACCGGAAAAGTACGGGTAATATCGGCAGCATAGCCCTGGTACTCGCAGCCAGCATCAATCAACACCAGGTCGCCATCGTTGAGCACCGAGCTATTTTCGGTGTAATGCAAAATACAGGCGTTTTCGCCACCGCCGACGATGCTACTGTAGGCTGGGAAGCGCGCACCTTGCATGGCG
>JAIUMG010000190.1 GCA_022565655.1 Alkalimonas sp. | reverse complement strand
GTGTTCCAAGCAGCAGTGTCAGCATCATGGCAACAAAAGCAGCCGGTTCAACACCCAGTAACATCGCCACCACTGGCGATATCATCACCATAGGCAAGCCGGTACTGAACCAGTTGGTGACTATTTTTGCCAGCACAAAGGGCATCAACGCCTGACGATTAGCGACCAGCTGCTCAATCACGCCATTGCGATAATCGTCACGAAACAAGCGCTCTGAAGCCAGTAACACACTTAATAGCGCCGCTATCCAGACAATGCCAGGTGCCATTATACGCAGCTGATTGGGTTCTGGTCCAACCCCTAATGGGAACAACGTCAGTACAATGATAAAAAATAACAGCGGGTTCAGCCAGTCTGCTTTTTGCCGTGCCAGCAAAGCCAACTCTCGACGAATAAATACACTTACCATCGGTACTTTAGCTCCAGAGTTGAGAGGCTGGGAAAATCATCATTTAGAGGCTGGTGCGTTGTCACTATCATCGCGCCCCCTTGGGCGAGATGCTGCCGAAAGCGCTGTTGCAGTCGTTGAATCGCCGATTGATCAAGAGCAGTGAAAGGTTCATCTAAAATCCACAATGGGCAATCTGTCAGCCATAAACGTGCCAAAGAGACCCGCCGTTGCTGACCTGCAGATAACATATGGCAAGGTAGATCTTCCAGGCCTGCTAAGCCAAGTTCGCCCAAAAGTGCCATACTATCGACATAGGGCAACTGATAAGCCGCTCGCCAGAACGCAATATTCTCCATAGCCGTTAACTGCTCATGGATGCCGCTTTGATGGCCGATATAACACAAAGAAGCAGCAAAATGCTCTTTGCATTGAGCAATGGCTTGTCCCTGAAAGGAAATGACTCCGTCATCAGGTGTGGACAATCCGGCCAGCAAGCGCAACAATGAGCTTTTACCGGCACCATTTTTTCCTTGGATTTGCAACAGTTCACCGGGATTCAGGCTCAGGTTCAACTGCTCAAACAGGACTCTGTCTTGGCGAATACAACTCAAGCTTTGGGCGCTAAAGAATTCTGTCACAGTCGACTCCTGAAAAATTGCGCGGATCTTACCATATTGTGGTGAAAATACGAATGCGACAAACCCTAGAACAGCAGCAAAAATGGCAAAAACATGAACCCGATCAAACTTGACCAACTTTTGCAAATCAAGCCTACAGGTAAAATGGATGCGGCTTCGATCCAGTTACAAGCCGATCGACTCTATCCCGGGGTTTTGCTAACAGATCCTGTCCAGGGAGCCCGCTTACTGCAGTTATCAACCAGCCAGGGCTTGCTACAAATTCGGCTGCCAGCGTCAGTAACAGGCAATAATGGCAGTCAGTTACAGGCCAGCTTCAGCCAACAACCTGATGGTCGAATTCAGGTGACTATTCAAGCCAAAGGGGAAGCCGTACAGTCTTTTCCGCTGAATCAGCAACAGGCGCTGACTTTGGCTTTAAACTGGGCAGGCTCATCCCAGTTATCACAACAACAGGCCTCATCAGCCAGTCAGATCCCGGTAGAACTCACTATTGGGGCCAACCAGACTCAACTTCGCTTACCCCAAGGCAGCGTTTTAACTCTGCCGACTGCGCTGCATAAAACCATGCAATCGTTGCAAGCACAGTACCCGACAGCTCGTCTGCAGGCCAGTATTACACTTGGCACAGGCCAGGAGCCCAGCTTATTCATAGAAGTTAAAACAGCACAGCCTTCTGTTGCAGCGACCCAAACCAGACGGGATCTAGCGGCATCTGTAGCCACTGCAGCACTGCAGCCAAACAGTTCGCCACCATCAAAAACTGCGTCGCAGGCAAACGCTTCGAGCACTATGGTCAGTCAGCAACTCACTTTACCTATCCAGCTGCAGCAACAATTACTGAGCCGGTTGGCTGACAGTGTTCAGAACACGGCTTTGCCCGCCAGGCTTCAACAGCAATATCTGCAGCTCGGCAGCTTGATGCTGCCATTACCCCAGGTTCGGCTTCCAACGGGCGCTTATCAGATCCAACTGCAGCACGAACACAACAATTGGCAGCTGCAATTGCAATCGTTGCAAAAAACCGATCATAAACTGACCGTCTCCACAGACTCGTTCAATCGTCCCGTTCAGCTATCAGGCAAAGAGCCGCCCCAAACCGCTGGCACTACGCAAAGTGCGAAGCCTACTAGCGAAACACCACAACGCCAGCTATTGGACCAAGCCTGGCGCACCCTGATGCCTTTATTAAGTGACAGCCCCTCTCGCCTGGCCGCACTGCCGGAGTTACCACAGCCGGTACAACAGGTGTTGCAGCTGATACGGCAAAGCCAACCAAGTGGGCAAAATATACTGAATACTCAGCAGTTGCAGCAACAACTACAAGCTATTTTGCAATTTAATCCAATGCTGACATCGCCGCAGGTCACCAGCTCAGCAGCAGGCACCCTCGCAGTAGCCATCCAGCTATTACTGGGTAAATTAAGCCAGCGGCCCGTACCTGCCCAACAGCAAACCAGCAGCCAACGGCTGGTGCAATTGGTCCAACAAATGGAGCCTGGAAGTGCCAGCTCATTACTGCGACAGCTCGCAAGCCACAGCAGCGCACTTCAGCAAGGGCAGCTGGCCACTGCAGAGT
This sequence comes from Alkalimonas sp., assembly GCA_022565655.1. Lineage (GTDB taxonomy): Bacteria > Pseudomonadota > Gammaproteobacteria > Enterobacterales > Alteromonadaceae > Alkalimonas. Next base: position 3,897 of record JAIUMG010000190.1, on the reverse strand, counting down.
TACCACAAGGTTCCCAATTTGTACTGCAGCTCCCTTTGCAACAAGATCAACAAACAGTTCTGAGTCAACTGCGTATTGAGCAAAAAGAGGAGGAAGCATCGGCTGCAGGCCAGCCCGATAAAATATGGCAGCTCACCATGCGTTTTCAATTATCGGAGTATGGCGATTTATTAGCTGTCGCTCGTTTGCAGGATGCTCAACTGAAGTTGCAGTTATACACCGATCAAGCGGCCACCCAGCGCCTTGCCGAGCAATTTTTACCCATTTTATCTGACCGTCTGAAAGCGCAGGGGATCGAAGTTAAACAGGCAGAGTGCCAGCTTGGCAAGATCCCGGAAACGCTGATGCCCAGACACAGTAGCCTGATTGCCATTCAGGTCTGACGCTGAGGAGCTTCTGATGAAAAAAGAAAAGTCGGCAACCGCTTTAAAATATGATGGCAAAGCAGCACCTAAAATTATTGCGAAAGGACACGGAGCCTTAGCCGAAGAAATCCTGGCTGTCGCCAAAGAACATGGTGTGCTTATCCATGAAGATGAAGAGCTAAACAAGCTGTTAGCCACTATGGAGCTGGGAGATTCAATCCCAAAAGAACTGTATTTGATTATCGCTGAGCTGATTGCATTTTCATACGTGCTGCAGGGTAAATTCCCTGATGAGTGGCACAATATCCATCAACGGATCGATTTAAAAACCTAGCCCTTTTGCTGATGCAGGTTATACAAAAGCTCAGCCTCGGCACGGGGCAGTTCGCATTCACGCATAATTTCATCCAAATCAGCCCCAAGCTGCACCATTTTCATGGCCCGGCTGTAGATTTTCGATTCAGGCTCTGTCATCTCAAGAGCTTGCTGGCGCTCGGCAAGAGCCTCCAGCTGTTCATTTTGCGTTGCCAATTGCTCTTCAAGCTGCAAAACACGTTGACCTACCCCAATCACGCCAGAGCGAAGTTCAGCTAACTCAGCTCTGAGCAACGTTATTTGTTCAGTCAATTGTTGAGGTGCACCTGCTTCCGCAGCTTCAGGCACTGCGTTCAGATCAGGCAATGGGCTATCGGCCAGGCGACGCATGGTCAATGAACGGTACAAAAGCCACGCCACCAACACGGTTAGCGCGGTCAGCCACCAGAGCATCATGCATAGCTCCTATTAAAGGCTACTGATTTCATCCCACTCTTCATCGGTTAGTAACTTATTCAAGTCGACCAGGATCAATAACTCACCTTCCCGGTTGGTCACACCCTGAATAAATTTAGCGCTTTCATCATTACCAACATTAGGCGCCGTATCCATTTCAGAGGCTTTTAAATACACCACTTCGGCTACACTATCGACCAGAATACCGATGACTTGTTTATCGGCTTCAATAATCACAATGCGGCTATTATCAGAAACCTCGGAACCTTCCAGGCCAAAACGGGTGCGAGTATCAATCACAGTGACCACATTGCCACGCAAATTGATAATTCCCATCACATAATCTGGTGACCCAGGCACAGGAGCAATTTCAGTATAGCGGAGAACTTCCTGCACCTGCATAACATTAATGCCATAGGTTTCATCCTGCAGTTTGAAGGTGACCCACTGCAGTACTTCATCACCACTTTCTGCATCTTTTGTCGTTTGATTGGCTACGTTACTCATTCCTGCTCCTCAACACCGGGTAGAGACACCCTGCTTTTCAGGTTACTCGCTGCTATTAAGACCTTGCTCCAGCAACCGGATCAACGCATCAACATCTAGCAAGGCACACATATGTTGTTTAATCAGACCGGCCAGCCAGGGACGCTTGCCAGCGGCCTCACGCCACTTTACTTCATCTTGCTTCAGAGTCACTGTATTAATTAGTTTATCACAAGCTAAACCCCATGCACTGTTACTTAGCATTATAACATACTGATAGTTGTGTATTTCAGCTTGCTGACGATCAAACTTTTCTGGCATCACCCAGCGCCCGGTATCCACCACGCTAATTTTTTGCTCTCGCTGCAGCATGACACCTTTAAACCAGTCAGGCTTAGCTGGCATCTTGTTCACCGGTAACAGTTTGTGAATCCCGCCCAGAGCTTTCAGTGGTAATGCTACGGTTAGCCCTGCCACTTCAAAAAACAGCGCTTGAAAATCACCTTGGCGATACTCTTTTTCAGTGCTGACATCCTGCTCGGCAAAACCTGCTTTCGATTTTCGGCTGACGATCACATCGTGCTGAATATCTGGTGGCTTAATATGCTCAGCAGCTCTGACCTGCTCAGTCACGTCCTGCTGAACCTTTGGCACCGTATTAACGGGTGGAGCTGCAACGGTTGTCTGGCTGCTTTGCTGTACCTTTGGTTTGGTCACCTGGGCCAGCAACGATTCCAGTTTCTTCTTGCTGGCAAGCTCTTCGGCAACCAGTTGCTGATCGGGCTCATCATCTGTCAGCAAGGCTTTCAGATAATGCTGCATCACTTTTTGGCTGGCGTACCGATCACTCATCACCAGACTCCGCGGGCAACTGCAATAAATAGCTTAATAATGTATTGTACGCAAACACCCCTCTTGAGCGAGGTGCAAAGACCGATGGTGGCGTCTGCGCCAGGCTGGCATCACGAAATTTTGTATCAATAGGCACCACTGCCGACCAGACTTTATCATGGTATTTGGCTTTCAGATCTTTGTACGCCTCAAGCGATGCCTTGGTTCGTTTATCGTACATGGTCGGAATAATAGTAAAACGATAGTCCTTTCGCTGAGAGTGCTTCATCAAGCCCATGGTGGCGATCATCCGCTCCAGACCCTTAATAGCCAGAAACTCCGTTTGTACCGGCACTAGCACCCGATCACTAGCCGCTAAAGCATTAACCATTAACACGCCCATCACAGGAGGACAATCCAGCAGGATAAAGTCATAATCGTTTTTTAGCTTGGCCAAGCCTTTTTTCAGGATCAAACCCATGCCATTCTTATTACCCAGGGAACGATCTAAGGTCGCCAGCGCCATCGATGAAGGCAGAATGTCCAGATTCTCTACTTTACTCGGACATAACGATTGCAGTATCTCTTCCCGGCTGATGGATTGGCCGCGAATAAAAATATCATAAACGCTGACCTCCAAATCTTCTGCATCAATCCCGAAGTAATACGTCATTGATGCATGCGGATCGATATCCACCAATAACACACGGTAACCACGCTCAGCCAGCAATGCGCCAAGTGTAACTGTGGTGGTGGTTTTACCAACACCACCTTTTTGATTTGCAATGGTCCAAACAACCACGTCATGGTTCCTGTTGTTGTGAAGGCGGTGGCTCGGGATCGTCGGTCCGAGTGGTGATCCGTATTCCACCGCCAGGCAATCGAATCACCTGGATACTGCCATCATCCTGCGTGATATTTTCTAGTTGCTGGATGACTTCAGGCGGAATAGTTGGCACGTCTTCCATATCAATGGATGCTTCATCTGCACGGTAGCCATACTTTGAAATGGCGATGACCACCCGACGATTTTCAGCCCTGCCCTCAGGAGTCGTATTATCTGCTATGGGATAATGCTCGCCATAGCCTTCGATGGCCATGCGTTGTGGTGCGACAGCCAAACCTTCCAACAGGCGCAGCACAGACGTCGAACGAGCCACGGACAACTCCCAGTTTGATGCAAAAATTTCATTATTGATAGGTATGTTGTCAGTATAGCCACGAACCCGAATAAAATTATTGATAGGTACAATAATATCGGCAATTTGATCAAGCACGGTTCGGGCTGAGATGGTGGCTGTGGCACTACCGCTAGGAAATAATAAACCACTATTCAGCTCAATGGTCAGCCAGTTATCATCTTGCTCAACTTTGGCCAACCCTTGCTCCATCAAATGAGCCAATGCTTGGTTGAGCTCTTCCTCCAAAGAGGATAATGGTGTCC
>JAIUMG010000189.1 GCA_022565655.1 Alkalimonas sp. | reverse complement strand
CCAGATCAGGGTGAGCAATGTGCAAGGTTCGGTCAACGTCGGTCGTATTCGCTCCGGCACGGCCAGGGTCAGCGATGTGGCTGGGCATGCTGAGTTTGGCTCTATCGGTTCTGGCAGCATTCGTGCCGAGCGTATTGGCGGCGATTTGAGCCTGGAGCGAAAAGGCAGTGGCTCCATTCGCCATCAGGACGTGCATGGCCAGGTTCGTTTGCCAGGCCGTTAATTGCATCGCTATTGCACCCTGCCTGGTGATAACTTTAACCTCCAGGCAGTGGCATTTACCAACCAAGTTGCACATACTTAAGGCTAGTCCCTTAACCAGAACTGCTGATGTTACGATTATTCGTCACCCTGATGTTACTAAACGCGTTGCCAGCTTTGGCAACACCTTGCGTATTGCAGATGCAGGCTCAACATTTTCCACCGCGCTTTATCAAGCTGGAGACCGCTGACGGTTTATCGCAGTGGCATGGGTTTAATGCCGAGTTGTATCAAGAGCTGGCTAACCGGGTCGGTTGCCAGGCAGAGTTGCTGGAGATCCCCTGGGGGCGAGCTTTACAAATGTTGGCCGATGGCGAGCTTAGCATGATGAGCAACATGTCTAAAAATGAAGAGCGAGCTGAGTTTGCCCTCTTTATTGGCCCGGTCAGTATTGAGCGGATCGTCGTTGTTGGTCACCACTCGTTACTGGACAAAGTGGGTAATTTACAACAGCTGTCCGAGGTAGAGGGGCAGATCGGGTTGATGCAGGGCGTTTTTTATGGTCAGGACTTTGCCCGTGAAGTAGAGCGTAATGCTCAATTACAACAGCGGCTTGCCTACGTTGGGACCAGCCAGCAAAAACTGGACTTACTGCAACGAGGGCGTATTCAGCTGACCTTTGAAGACAGCTTGACGTTGCAGCAGCTGTACCAGGACAAGGTACTGGATGAACAAGAGTTGGTGGCTTTATTTACGCTGCACCAAACGCCGGTGTATCTGGCGGTTAGTAAAGCAGGTGTGCCGGAAGCCCTGCAAGAGCAATTGGAGCGTGCCTGGCAACAGGTGATTGATGACGGTACTTTGGCCGCACTTAAGCGTCGCTATTTCTCCAGTGCAGATTTACCGACACCTTGATACAATCTGCATGCAGTAGCGCACTGAAAAGCGTTACCGCTCTGCAAGGTTAGCAGCGAAATGCAAAGCTGGTCGCCAGAAACAACAAGGGCGTAATCTTTTGAATAATGCCCTTTGTGGTGGTAGGGCCTTATACTTGGCAGGTAATAATGGGCTACCGTTTTTCTAATCTGAAGTCAAAAACGTCTTGTAGCTACTGTTATCACTGACCAACTGATACTGATAGCCCAGGCTATCCAGATGCTGAGAGATGATGTCCGGGGTATCGATTTCAAAGCCGGCCAGTACATCGCCGGTGGCGGCGCCGTGGTTGCGGTAATGAAACAGGGTGATGTTCCAGTGTTCGCCTAAGGTGTTGAGGAAGTTCATCAGGGCCCCCGGATACTCCGGAAAGTTAAATTGATACACTTGCTCGGTCAGTGGTCGCGGGGGCATGCCGCCGACCATATGTCGTACATGCAGTTTGGCCAGCTCGTCATCGGAGAGATCCTGAAAATCATAACCGGCAGCGCTAAGGGCCTGTTTCACTGTATTCAGTTCCTGTACGCCGTGGCGCAGTTTAATGCCAACAAAGATATGGGCTTTGTGATCACTGGCGTAGCGGTAGTTGAACTCGGTGATGGCGCGTCCGCCCAGTGTCTGGCAAAAACGCCGGAAGCTGCCCTTTTCTTCCGGAATGGTTACCGCCAGTACCGCTTCTTTTTTCTCACCCAGCTCACAGCGCTCAGAGACATAGCGTAGCGTATCGAAGTTTAAATTGGCGCCGCTTAACACGGCAGCCAATTGCTGATTGGTGCTGGTACCCAGTTGCTGGCTGTATTTTTTCAGCCCAGCCAGTGCTAAAGCACCTGCTGGTTCGGCCACGGCGCGTAAATCATCGAAAATATCCTTGATGGCAGCGCAGATTTCATCACTGCTCACGGTAATGACTTCATCGCAGAATTGCTGTGCTAAGCGGAAGGTTTCACTGCCAATGCGTTTGACAGCGACGCCATCAGCGAATAAACCGACCCGCTCCAGCGTGACCGGCTCACCAGCTTTTAGCGCCATCTGCAGGCAGTTGGCATCTTCAGGTTCGACGCCGATCACTTTGACATGGGGTAGCACGGCTTTGATATACACCGCCATACCAGCGAGTAAGCCACCGCCACCAACCGGAATAAAGACCGCATCCAGCTGGTTGTGTTGGGTTAGCAACTCTTTGGCCACGGTGCCCTGACCAGCAATCACATCCGGATCATCAAAGGGCGGGATATAGATAGCACCCTCGGTGGTAGCCAGCTCGATGGCATAGCGATTGGCTTCATCGAAACCAGTACCGTGTTGTACTACATGACCGCCTAGCGCTTTAACGGCGGCGACCTTTATTTCAGGGGTGGTGATCGGCATGACGATGGTTGCCTGCAGGCCGAGCTTACTAGCGGACAACGCGACTCCTTGTGCATGGTTGCCTGCCGAGGCGCAGACTACTTTAGCATCCGGGCTTTGTTGCTTTACCTTATGCAATTTATGAAAGGCACCACGCAGTTTAAACGAATAGACCGGCTGTTTATCCTCACGCTTCAGCCAGATGGAGTGTCCCAGCCGATGGCTGAGCTTTTTCATCGGCTCGGTTGGTGTTTCCACTGCGGCTTGATACACCGGCGACAGCAAAATCTCACGCAGATACTGCTGCATTAAATCGGTATCTGTCGGTGTTGGTTGTGCTGTTGCCAGGTTATTCATTGGTACTCCGTTCATGTTTTACTGCTAATTTTTTGGTGAAAGCTTGTAAGTTTTGTATATGCTCAGCGCTTTTTTATCCGATACACAGATGTCTCAAGCGCAGACAGGGAACAGCTAAGCGGGGCTTCTCCAGCATGGATGCTGGAGCAGATTTTACATGGACGTATTTACAACGCCCCCGCGTGTTGTTTCCTGTCGAAGCCTGCAACTAAGTTGATTCAATCTTCCAGTTTCGACAAATCCCGCACGGCACCCTTATCGGCGCTGCTGGCCAGCATGGCATAGGCTTTCAGCGCATTGCTGACCTGACGCTGGCGATCCACCGGCTTCCAACCCGCCGCACCTTTTGCATCCATCACTGCGCGACGTGAGGCTAGCTCTTCATCCGAGATAGCGATATTCATGCTGCGATTGGGGATGTCGATGTCGATACGGTCGCCTTCTTCCACCAACGCAATGGCACCACCACTGGCTGCCTCTGGTGATACATGGCCAATGGATAAACCGGAGGTGCCGCCAGAAAAGCGACCATCAGTGATCAGCGCGCACTGCTTGCCCAATCCCATGGATTTTAAATAACTGGTCGGATACAGCATTTCCTGCATGCCAGGCCCGCCTTTCGGGCCTTCGTAACGAATGACCACCGCATCGCCCGCGACGATCTTGCCTGCCAGTATGGCGGCTACGGCATCGTCCTGGCTTTCAAAAATACGCGCCCGGCCCGAAAATACCAGACACTCTTCATCCACCCCGGCGGTTTTTACAATACTGCCATTGGGTGCCATATTGCCATACAGCACGGCCAAGCCACCGTCTTGCGAGAAGGCATGTTCCTTACTGCGAATACAGCCTTGCTCGCGGTCATCGTCCAGCGATGGGTAGCGACAGTTTTGTGAAAAGGCCTGGGTGGTACGAATACCTGCTGGGCCTGCCATGTAAAACTGTTTTACTGCATCATCGGTGGTGGTTTTAACATCCCACTGTTTTAAGACCTCATCAAGGCTGGTGCCACAGACATGTGGGGTGCTGGGGTCGAGCAAGCCGGCCCGGTTCAACTCGCCCAGAATGCCCAGTACACCACCGGCACGATGCACATCTTCCATGTGGTATTGCTGAGTGGATGGGGCAACTTTGCACAGGTGCGGCACCATACGAGATAAACGATCAATATCTTCCATGCTGAAGTCTACCCCGCCTTCCTGTGCCGCGGCCAGTAAGTGCAGCACGGTATTGGTGGAGCCACCCATGGCGATATCCAGCATCATGGCATTTTCAAAGGCGGTTTTGCAGGCGATGCTGCGCGGCAGTGCGCGGGCATCATCCTCTTTGTACCAGCGATTGCACAGTTCCATAATGCGGTAGCCCGCTTGCACAAACAGCTCTTTGCGATCAGCATGCGTTGCCAGCATGGAGCCATTGCCAGGCTGACCTAAGCCCAAGGCTTCGACCAAACAGTTCATTGAGTTGGCGGTAAACATACCGGAGCAGGAACCACAGGTTGGGCAGGCACTTTGCTCGATGGCTTGGCTGTCGCTGTCGCTGACGTTAGGGTCGGCTGCAGACACCATGGCATCCACTAAATCCAGCTTGATGATTTGATCGGACAGCTTGGTTTTACCGGCCTCCATTGGGCCACCAGAAACAAAGATCACCGGTACGTTTAAGCGCATCGCAGCCATCAGCATACCGGGGGTGATTTTATCGCAGTTGGAAATACAGACCATGGCATCGGCACAGTGGGCATTGACCATGTACTCGACCGAATCAGCTATCAGTTCGCGCGATGGCAGGCTGTAAAGCATACCGCCATGGCCCATGGCGATGCCATCATCGACGGCAATGGTATTGAACTCTTTGGCGATACCACCGGCTTCGGCAATGCTGTTCGCCACCAGTTTACCCAGATCACGTAAGTGCACATGACCCGGAACAAACTCACAAAATGAATTCACCACTGCGATAATGGGTTTACCAAAGTCGGTGTCTTTCACCCCGGTGGCGCGCCAGAGCGCACGGGCTCCAGCCATATTACGACCTTCAGTGACGGTTGCGGATCTTAACTTTGGCATTGTGTTGATACTCCATGGTTGCCAGTTTCATTACTTTGAGATAATTACTTTGCAGTAATGGCTGAGAAAAAATATGCTGACATACAGCGTCAGCCTGTTGTTTAGTATAGGTGCTTTCCAATGGCTACTGGCACGGCACCCGGTCATTGATTACGCCCGCAGGGCGGCCAGTGTTTCACTGGCCAGCTCCAGCTGCTCTACATCCACCAGTTTATTCAACTGATTGGTCAGCAAGTGGATCGGCTTATCGGTGATCACCGATAGCGTGATCAATAAGCCGCTTTGCTCAGTCAGTGGTTTCATTTCCAGCCCGGCCAGCTGAAAACCGCGGTAGCGGGTCACTTGCAACAGCCGTTCTAATACCACGGCCTGATTTCGGGTTTGGATAGTTAGGACATGGTTCATGATGAATGCTCCGTGATCATCTGTTCATTGGCTGCGCCTGGCGGGACTAATGGCCAGACATTGTCTTGTTCATCGATACATACATGCAGCAGGTACGGGCCCTGCCAGGTAAACATGGCGTCCAGTGCATCAGCCACTTCATCTTTACGACTGATGCGATGGCCGGGAATGGCAAAAGCTGCAGCCAATGCGACAAAATCCGGGTTATCCGATAAATCGGTTTCACTGTAACGCTCATCAAAAAATAACTGCTGCCATTGTTTCACCATGCCAAGGCGTTGGTTATCGATGATGATGATTTTTACCGGTAGCCGAAAGCGCTTGATGGTGCCCAGCTCCTGCACATTCATCATAAAGGAGCCATCGCCACTGACGGCTAATACCGTATCGTGCGGCCGGGCCAGCTTGGCGCCGATGGCGGCAGGTAAGCCAAAGCCCATGGTGCCTAAACCACCGCTACTTAAGTGATTGCGTGGGTGGTCAAATCGCATATGCTGTGCGACCCACATTTGGTGCTGGCCCACATCGCAGCACACCACGCTGTTATCAGGCATGCGCTCACTCAGTTGTTTCAATAGCAAAGGGGCATAGATGCGCTCGCCCGGGTGATCGTAGCGCCAACCATGCTGCTGCTTTAGCTGCTGACAATGCTCCAGCCAGGGCTGGCAGTTGGTAGCTGCGCTGATGGCTGGCAGTATCTGCTTCATATCGCCCAACATGGCGCAATCCGGCTGACGCAGTTTGTTGATTTCAGCCGGGTCAATATCGATATGGATGACCTTGGCACCAGCGGCAAAGGTATCCAGCTTGCCGGTGACTCGATCATCAAAACGCGCGCCCAAGCAAATCAGCAAATCGCATTGCTGCACCGCCAGATTAGCTGCCTGGGTACCATGCATGCCCAGCATGCCCAAATAGTGCGGGTTGTCTTTGGCGACCGAGCCCATGGCTTTTAAAGTCGTGACTGATGGCATGGGGCTTGCGGTTAAAAACTGCTGCAACTCCGCCGTCGCATCCGCCATATGCACACCGCCACCGATATAGGCGATGGGCTTTGTTGCTGCTGCAATCAGCTCACGGGCTCGCTGCAACTGTGTTGGTGCCACAGCTGGCAGGGTTTCCTGTGGCTGAGGCTCCGCCACGTTACAAAGTGTTGGCGTGACTTCGGCGACCTGTATATTTTTCGGAATATCCA
>JAIUMG010000188.1 GCA_022565655.1 Alkalimonas sp. | reverse complement strand
AAACCATAGTGTCGACAATGCCCCAGTCCCAACCCAGTCATTCGGAAGGCACCATCCCCTACCAGTACGACCGGACGCAAACCGCTGGTTAATTGCACCCCTAAAGCAGCAGGGACCGCATAGCCCATGGATGCATAAAATGCAGGCGCCAACAGCAAGCTGGGTTCAGATTGTAAGGATGCAAACAAGCAATCTCCAATATCACAGACCATGGGTAATATATCAGGCTGTGAACTGAGCTCCTGATGCAACAATTGCATCAACGTAACCGGATTCAACACATCATTAATTACGTTGGCTGCGTTTGTGGCTGCTGGTGCAGTTACGGCTTCAGGCCACTCATAGTGTGGCAAGGGATGTTGCAACAGCTCAGCTAACAACTCACGAATACCAAAACCATCGTAGTGCTGCTGATCAATGCGACAACCTAGTTGCTGAATATCGATCACCTTATCCGGTTGAAACAAATGCTGATGAGCTGCAAAGTTACTATCCGTTTGAATGACCCCGAGCTGAATGATTAGGTCAGCCTGTTCCATCAGCTCATAACTGCCACTATCTGCCTGATCGAGAAAGATCCCCCGGTAATACGGATGTTGCTGGTCGACCGCTGCCCTGCCCAAAAGTGTGGTCAACAGCGGGATATGGCAAAGCTTGGCCAGCTGCTCAGTTTCCTCAATCGCAGCAAAGCGTCGTACATCAACATCCACTAGTAAGACAGGCCGCTTTGCCAAGCCAAGCGCTTGTCTTAGTTGAGTGACGGCCTGCTTAAGTTGAGCAATATCGGCCACATGCTTTGGCACGGCTGGGCGCTCACCAACCTCAAAGTTGCTGGCATTTCGTGGCCATTCAATCAGCACCGGCAATGATTTATCCTGGCACACAGTGCATGCATGCAGCAATTGCGTCCAGGCCGTATCAGGATCATCCAGCCGGATCTGGCAAGCGGTGATTTCCTCAAAAATTTTCTTTTGTGAGTCAAAGCCTCTGGCTTGATGATGGATCAATAGTTGGCGTTCCTTCTCTGCTTGAGCCGGATAACCAGCGATTACCAGCATAGGCACGTGCTCAACATAAGCCTGAGCCACAGCGTTAACTGCATTGAGAGCTCCTGCACCATAAGTCAGGATCACAGCAGATGGATTGTTGCTGATACGAGCCGCAGCATCAGCTGCAAATACGGCCGCTGGTTCATGACTTAAATACACTAATGGTAGCTGATTACGCTGTTGTAGCTGCTCAAACAAAGGCAATACAAAGTCACCAGGTATGCCATAAATATGTTGCACTTTCAGTTGCTGCAGTTCATGCAGCAAGGCATCAACCAATTGCATGGTATTCTCCACATATTGATTCTTGGATGACAAGTCTCGCTCTTGCAGCCCCAGCAACACTTGATCAGGATCAAGCTCTTCGCTGCATCATTTAAAGCAAAAGGGGTAGCCGAAGCTACCCCTTTTATCTTTATGTTAACGACTCAGTTGCATTCAGCGAAGCATGCTGTGAAATGGCACTATGGTCACGGTTTCGCCTAGCTCAACTGGGCCGCGCTCAGCTTCCAGTGCAATGTAACAGTTGGCAGCACCAACGCCACTGAGTACCGCCGAGCTTTGCCGACCCACAGGCCTTACCTGCAGTTGCCCTTGCTGCTGTTGGTAAAAACCACGCTGAAAATCGGCCCGGCCAGGTGATTTTTTCATGGCCTCCGTGGCTATGGCGGTTAGCTCGGCTGACGTGGTCGGCTTTTCTCCGGCCAACTGGCGCAGTACCGGCTGTACCAACAGATCAAGGGTGGCAACTGCAGCCACCGGATTACCGGGTAAACCAAAGAAGTAACAGCCGCCCAATGAACCAAAAGCAAAGGGTTTGCCTGGTTTCATGGCCACTTTCCAAAAGTTTATCTGACCAAGTTCATTCAGCAGTTGCCGTGTGTAATCGGCCTCACCAACCGACACACCAGCACTGCTGATCAGCACATCAGCTTGCTGACGAGCTGTTGCAATGGATTGACGAATCGTGTCAGGCTCATCCGGCAATAAACCAAGATCGAGCACGTCTACATCCAGTCGTTGCAACATGGCCTGAATCACATAACGGTTGCTGTCGTAGATATGGCCAGCGGGCAACACCTCGCCAGGTGGAATTAACTCATCACCGGTAGAAAACACCGCTGCTTTAATGCGCCGATACACTGGCACTCGGCCAATTCCCAGCGAAGCCAGCAAGCCAAGATCCACCGTTTGCAAGCGCTGCCCTTTGCTCAATACCCGCTGACCGGTAGCAATATCCTCGCCCGCCCGGCGCACATGATCGCCAAACCGGATAGCAGCTGTAAGTCGGATGCCTTGCTCCGTTTGCTCGACTTGCTCTTGCATCACTACAGTATCTAACCCTTCAGGCAATACCGCACCTGTGGTAATACGGACACAATGCCCAGCTGGAATCGGCTGCTCAAATGCATGACCGGCCAAAGCCTTACCTGCGATAGGTAAGATGTCAGCCGTTTGTGTATCGGCAAAACGAAGCGCAAAACCATCCATAGCTGAATTATCAAATGCAGGCACCTGCAGCTGCGAAAGAATATCAGTCGCCAACACTCGATCAAGTGCCTGCGATAGCGACACTTCTTGTTGTTCTATCAGGGCTGGTACTTGCTGTAGCATGGCAGTTATTGCATCTTGTACCGGCATCAAGCTCATACTTTAACTCCCTGCTGGTTCACCATCCAGACCGCAGCCTCTACCCGGGAGCGAAGTCCCAGCTTTTTCAGCAGATGCTTCACATGCACTTTCACCGTGCCATCGGAAATATCCAGCTCACGAGCAATCACTTTATTACTCATGCCTTTGGCAATTAAACTCAGGATCTCGTATTCACGATTGGTCAGGCTATTCATTTCCGCATTCGGCTTTGGCCCTGGCTTACGAATGGCGGTGGCCAGTACCGCCGCCACCGTTTCACTTAGTACCATTTTACCATGCACCGCTCGACGCACTTGCTCCAGCAATTGCTCAGGCTCCATATCTTTCAGTAAGTAGCCATCAGCACCCAGAGTAATGGCTTGCACCACGTCTTCGTCTGCATCAGAAACAGTCAGCATCACAATGCGTGACGTCACGCCTTCTTTGCGAAGGTTTTGCAGGGTCTGCAAGCCATCCATCCCTTGCATATTTAGATCGAGTATAATCAAATCTGGGTCAAGCTCGACAGCTAGCGGGATTGCATCGCTGCCATTGCTGGCTTCGGCTACAACGTCTAAATCATCTTCTAAAGTAAATAACTGCTTCAGACCTTTACGTAATAAAGGATGATCATCAATCAGCATCACGCTGGCTGCTTCAGGGTTCATGGTGCTCTCCAAAATCGGTTTGTCATGCTCTATGCTCGCTATTAGCGTTGATTCGGTTCCATAGAACTTTGACCTACATCATAGTCTGGCCGCTTTACCAAAAAGTAACAAGGTTTTACCCACAATGCTTGTCACTTAATAATATACTATAATATATTGATTATAAATGATAATTTATCTAGGCAATCACAGGAGTACCTACTTGTAGGTACTCCACTATAGTTCAACTGAGCAGCCAGCTAACCCTTGTGTTACATTGCTCAGCGTCAGAAGTACACGCATAGTTAGCGCATGACCTAACAGGAGCCCGACTATGTCTGATCTAAAAAAATGGGAGCCAGAAAACGATACCTTCTGGCAGCAACAAGGCCGCTCGATCGCTACACGTAACTTGTGGATATCTATCCCCAGCTTGCTCTGTGGTTTTGCCGTCTGGATGATGTGGAGCATTATCACAGTACAAATGCTGAACCTTGGCTTTCCGTACCAAGCTTCGGAGCTGTTTACCCTGGCGGCCATTGCTGGTTTAACTGGTGCCACTTTACGTATTCCGGCCAGTTTCTTTGTCCGCATTTGCGGTGGGCGCTACACCATTTTCCTCACCACCAGTTTATTGATGATCCCTGCCTTGGGGACTGGTCTGGCGCTACAGGATCCGGAAACACCGCTCTGGGTGTTTCAATTGATGGCGTTGCTGTCCGGTATTGGCGGCGGTAATTTTGCCGCCTCGATGTCCAATATCAGCTTCTTTTTCCCGCGTAAGCAGCAAGGTCTGGCGCTGGGGTTGAATGCTGGCCTTGGCAACTTTGGTGTTACCGCCATGCAAATTCTGGTGCCGCTATTTATGACCTTCGGTGCCTTTACCCTGGTCGGTGGCGGCGATGCCATGATTTTGCAGAAATCCAGTGGTACCTTAATTGGCAGCATCCCGGCGGGCAGTGAAACCTGGATCCAAAATGCTGGCTTTCTATGGCTATTGCTGTTGGTGCCGCTGGCTTTTGCCACCTGGTTTGGCATGAACAACATCCATACCGAGGAAGTGACACCGAAGCTACCGAGCGCAATGGGCTCATTTGGTATCATTTTATTGATGTACGGTATTGGCTTTATCGCCTCTATCGCGGGTTTGTGGCTGATGTTGCCAGCAGCGGCCCATGGCTCTGGTTTTAGCATTCCCAAAGAACTGGTGCTGCTACTGGTGTTATTTGCCACCGTGATGATGCTGAAGTTTCTGCCGGGTGCTATCGGCACCAGCTTGGAGCGGCAATACAAGATATTCAACAACAAACACACCTGGGTCATGAGCATTTTGTACATTATGACCTTCGGCTCCTTTATCGGCTTTGCTGCTGCTTTCCCGCTGTCGATTCAGGTGATCTTTGGCTATAGCCACATTATGGTGGATGGTGTAATGACACACAACACACCGAACCCGAATGGCCCCAGTGCCTTGACCTACGCCTGGATAGCGCCTTTTATCGGTGCACTCATTCGCCCGGTTGGTGGTTGGTTGTCGGATAAATGGGGCGGCGCTCTGGTCACGCAAATTTGTGCCGCCATCATGGTTGCTTGTGCGTTGGGTGCTGCTTACTTTATGCAATTGGCCTATCAATCGGCCACCCCTGAGCAGTACTTTATGCCATTCTTCCTGATTTTCCTTGGCCTGTTTGCTGCCAGTGGTATTGGTAATGGCTCTACCTTCCGTACCATCGCCATCGTCTTTCCGAAAGAGCAAGCTGGCCCGGTACTGGGATGGACCTCGGCCGTGGCTGCCTATGGTGCCTTTTACATTCCACAGGTGTTTGGTGAGCAAATCAAAGCCGCCACACCGGAATACGCCATGATAGGGTTTGCGGTGTTTTATGCGCTGTGCTTAGGGTTAAACTGGTTTTACTATCTGCGTAAATCAGGCGAGTTTTATAATCCGTAAATGGGGACATTGACGCACATTCCGGCAACAACATCTGGCCCATGTAGGGGCGCATTATTGCGTCCCTGTCATTACAACCATGCCATTACGGCCATGTCTTACGGCCATGCCCAGCCAATCTCAGGCAATCGCCCGTCTGATGATGCACTCAGGGATAAAGCTGAAATAAACGCCGGTGCCGCCATCCGGCCGGTTTTCAATACGCAGCTCACCGGCCAATTGGCGACTACGCTCTTGCATAATGGCCAGGCCATAGTGATTTAACTTCTCTGGTTGCTCAGGCAGCCCGATGCCATTGTCTTCCAATCGCAAACAGATGGCTTTTTGGCTATCCTGCTCCAGCTCAATTAATAGTTCAGTGCCTTCACTATGATGAACTGCATTCTGGCTGGCTTCGCGGATAATTTGCAGCAAATGGATTTCTTCGGTGGGAGTTAATGGCAAGTGCTCCAGCTTATATTCCAGTTGGATGCTGAGCTCAGATTGCTCTCTTAACTGCTTCACGGTGGTTTGTAATGCCTGCTGCAACCCCGAACCATCGACCTTTAAGCGGAAGGTGGTCAGCAGTTCACGCAACTGACGATAGGCCGAACTAAGGCCTTCTTTTAGTTCATCCGACACGTCCTGCATGGTGTTCCGGTCATCCATCACCATGCTTTTATTCAAGCGGGTGACCTGGATCTTTAAGTACGACAACGACTGTGCCAGCGAATCATGCAACTCCCGGGCAATCACCGCCCTCTCCTGCATTAAGGCCAACCGACGAACCTGCTCTTCCTCGCCTTTCAGACTCAGTGATAACGCCAGCAAATCAGCCACCGATTGCATCAACTGCTGCTGCCAGCTTTGCAGCGACCGTTCTTTGCGCTGCCGTACCACCAGAACGCCAAAATGATGCTGTTCGCGGCTCAGTGGGTAACGGTACACCAGTTGCTCATCTTCGGTGCGAATATCCACGCCCTGACTAATGCAGTCGTGGCAACTGGCTTTTACGCAGTGCATATGCGGGTTTTGCTCTGGCTGTACTTGCAGATAAGGGCTGGTGCCCTGCTCAGTGAGCAAACACAGCTCCAGTTCATCGGCCTGCACTATGCCTTGCAATTGCGTGATCAAGCTATTGAAATCAGCCGAGTGCAAACTGTGCTCACTAATGCTACGGGAAATTTCATACAAAAATTGCAAGCGGGTATTGCTATGCTGCAAAGCTTCGGTTTGCTCCTGCACCCGCTGCTCTAAATTGCCATACATGTAGCCGACGGCATCACTCATCTTATTCAG
>JAIUMG010000187.1 GCA_022565655.1 Alkalimonas sp. | reverse complement strand
CAGCCAGGTGGCTAGCCACCAGTGTTTAAACTGGTCCATCTGCTGATGCCAGCGGCAAATTAGCCAGGCAATGACAGGAGCAATCAGCGTTTGGTAAAACAGGGCATGGCTTTCACCGCGGTGGCGCACCATGTTACTCAGATCATCACCATAGTTAATCAGCACATCCAGATCGGGCAAGGTGCCGATGGCTGCTCCCCAAAGCGCTGCTTTTTTTATCGAGCTTCGCTTGCCAACTACAGCAACAGCAACCGCCGCACCAAGTGCTGCCTGAGTCACTGAATCCATTTAATCTGGCACCAAAACACGGTCACTCGGATCAAAACGAGGTGATTGAATAGAAAGCACTTTCAATGGCTGATTGGACGTGATCTCCAACACACCATGCACGGTGCCAGGCGGAATAAGCAGGTAATCGCCAGGCCGAATCATCAGCTCTTCATCCGCTAGCCGCATACGAGCTGTGCCTTCCAGCACATAAATTTGCTCGGTATGGCGCTGATGGTAATGGTTGGGAACCGCTGCATCGATGGTTAGCAAAAAGCTGCTACTGTGCTCTGACTCAGCCAGTGGCTGGTTGTGAATTGCGGCTGCATTAGCAGGTGACTCGACCTCTGGCAGGTGAATGATTGCTGCTGAAGTGGTCATGCTTTGTATAAGAAAAATCAAACTAACCATAGACATGAACGGCCCTCCATTAAAGCATTCAGCTTAAAAGAAGGCCTGGCATCTGTCTACTGTATCATCATAAGTCGCGCATCAATGAACCCGGTACAGGCGGCAGAAATAATCAATGATCGAGTCGGTATCAAAACGACTGAATTGCAGCTTGTGTTTTTGCACGATGGCTTCAGCCAGCGAACGTAAGGTCACATCCAGCGGCTGACCACTTGGCCGGGTTAGCTCATGACGGCTGAACAGGTAATTTAAAGCAACCGAGGTGTAGGACTTGCCTGGCATGGGTTGCACCAGTTGCAGTTCATGCAAACGAACACCTAAGTTGCGCAGTTTTTCTAAGCGGTTTTGTTCGTTCATGGTGGTTCTCCGTCTAAAATCGTACCGTGTTGCCTGGTTACTTAGGTTATCGTCCAGCGGTGCGAAAACTTGAATGACTGTTTGAAAAATAGTCAGTTTGGCTCTGTTACCAACGAAGCTGCTGTCACAAAAAGTGCAGGAAGGTGATATAATCTGACCATTCAATTCGATAGCAACGAGTTTTATATGACAACAAAGCAGCTTTCTTTATGCAGTGTCGTGCTGGCATGCAGCATGATATTAGGGTGTTCACCTGCGGAGCGACCCTCGACTGATCTCACCGTAGAAGTGCGTTTGCTTCATACCAATGATTTGCATGGTTACATGCTTGGCTACGACTATTTTCAACAGCAGGAAAACCGCAGTCTGGGGCTGGCACATGTTGCGACTTTGGTGCATCAGGCCAGGCTGGAGCAACCAAATCACCTGTTGCTGGATAATGGCGATACCATTCAGGGCAGCGCGATGGCTGATTGGGCCTATGCCCAAGGGCTTGACTACCTGGCTGAGCAACGACATCCGGTGATTAGAGCGATGAACTATCTCGGTTATCATGCGGCTGCATTAGGGAATCATGAATTCAATTATGGTCTGGAGTTTTTGGACGCGACCATCGAGGGCGCGACCTTTCCAGTGTTATCAGCCAACATTTTCGCTGCAGATACGGCAGATTCAGACTGGGAATCGACTCGTTTTACGCCTTATGTGATCCAGGAACACTCTTTTGTCGGTTCGGATATGCAGCGTCATGATATTCGGGTGGGGTTGCTAGGCCTGGTGCCGCCAGACATCATGCGCTGGGATCGTGATCATCTAAAAGGGCAGGTGCAGGTTCGTGATATGGTGGCCACGGCGCGCCACTTTGTACCGCACATGAAAGCTGAAGGGGCTGATGTGGTGATCCTGATTGCACATACCGGTCTGAGACACTATGAGGAGTACCCAGAGGGAGCTGAGCAAGCTGCTTTGTATCTGGCCCAGGTCGATGGGGTCGATGCGTTGTTACTGGGGCATCAACATCGTCAGTTGCCAGGTGATGATTATCAGGGAATGCCGGGTGTAGATGCTGATAAGGGGCTCATTCATGGTGTTCCTGCTGTTATGGGCGGCCAGTATGGCAGTCATTTAGGCTTAATCGATCTGACATTGCAACGCGCCGATGATGGCTGGGTGGTGGTGAACCAGCATGCAGAGCTGCGTCAGGTTGGCGATCAGCGGGATGAGTTATTGGTGGCTTTGCTGGTTGAAGAGCAAGCACAAACACTGGCCATGCTAAACCAGCCCTTAGGTGCTATTGATGGCGATATTGACAATTTCTTCGCCAGAGTACAGCCCAATACCGCGATCCAATGGGTGAATGACGCACAGCACTGGTACGCCAGTAAGCTACAAGAAGCCGGGGAGTTGCCTGCCGATCTTCCGATCGTCAGCGCCGCTGCACCGTTTCGTAGTGGTTTCGGTGGCCCGGAGGATTATACCCACCTTTCGGCTGGGTCTGTAACGCTAGGCAATATCGCTGATTTGTATATTTATCCCAATACCTTGCGGGTGATTGAGCTTGACGGTGAGCAGTTGCGTGACTGGCTGGAGATGTCGGCCCGAACCTTTGCCACCATCGATCCAAACCTTGAGGATTGGCAGGAGCTGCTGCAAGCAAGGATCCCGAGTTACAACTTCGATATGATGAATCAGGTGAGCTATCGCATTGATGTGACGCAGCCAGCGCGCTTTGATGGCGAGGGTAAGAAAATCAATGACAGCCATCGTATTGTGGACTTGCAGTATCAAGGGGAACCGGTAACAGCTGAACAGCGCTTTTTAGTCACCATCAACAATTATCGAGCCAGTGGTGGGGGATTTTTCCCACACGCTACCACAGCACCAGTGCACTACAGTGGTCAGATGGAGGTACGACAGATCATCGCCGAATACACACGTCAGCAAGCAAGTGAGCATGGAGAACAGATCCCCGTCGAGCTTGAGAAAAACTGGCAGTTGGATATTCCTGCCGGTACCCAAGTACGCTTTCGTAGCTCTGGCTTAGCGGCAGCGAAAGATGCTGCAGCCAGTTTGCCACAACTGACCTTGTTAGACCAGGATGAAGAAGGCTACGGCATCTATCAGCTACTGCCAGAGTAGTAGCTAGGCAAAGCATTTGGGCGTTGCTACACTAGCGCCCCTTTTTTATGAACAGACCCAACTTAGGGGCTATCATGCCACACTGTTTAGTGTCAGTGGCTTTCAAGAGGCAGTGCCATGCAGTCAGAACAAGTGACCACCCGGCTGAATAAGTTCATCAGTGAAACAGGGATCTGCTCCCGACGTGAAGCCGATCGCCTGATTGAGCAGGGCCAGGTGACAGTCAATGGTCGGGTTGCCGAGACCGGGATGACGGTGACTGCAGCGGATGATGTGGTGGTAAGCGGCAAACCACTCCGGGCGAAACCTAAAGCTGTCTATCTGGTGTATCATAAACCGGTTGGCATCACCTGCACCACGGATACGGCTGTGGCTGGCAATATTGTTGATGCGGTGAAGTACCCGGCCCGTATTTTCCCGATCGGCCGGCTGGATAAGCCATCTTCGGGGCTGATTTTATTGACCAATGACGGTGACATCGTCAATAAGATCTTACGAGCAGGCAATGCCCACGAAAAAGAGTACCTGGTCAGTGTCGATAAACCCATTACCCGTGGATTTATAGAGCGTATGGCGGCCGGGGTGCCGATCCTTGGTACCGTGACCAAGCCTTGTGTGGTGAAACAGACCGGACCCAGTAGTTTTTCGATTATTCTGACGCAGGGCCTGAACCGGCAAATCCGTCGTATGACGGAGTTTCTGGGTTATGAAGTCACCCGCTTAAAGCGCATTCGCATTATGACCATTCAACTGGCCGATTTAAAACCAGGCCAGTGGCGTGAGGTCAGCACGGAAGAGTTCAAAATGCTTAGCGATTTATTAAAAGACTCGGTGAAAACTGAGGAAGCATCCCACGGCGCGGGGGCGGGTATCAAAAAACGTTCAGGTCACCGGCCGCGCACTGAACGGCCAAAGCGGCAGCGGCCACCTGAACGTTAAGGCTCTAGTCCGCTAAAGCCTGATACAAGGTACGGGTCCAGCGCTCCTCGGTAATGAAACTCCAGTGCCAGTCTTGCCATTCATCCCCTAAACCTTGCTCGATAATGGCTTGCTCTGATAGCCCATTGGCTTTGTGCTGTTGCACCTGAGCTAGTGTGGCTTCCATCATGGCCAGCTCTCGCTTTAAGCCGGCTTGGTTGGTTAGCTGGCCGTGGCCCGGGATGACTTGCGTATCGGCATCAATGCTGGCGATGACATGGCGCGTTACCTCCATATAAGCATGCAGGTTTCCGCCTGAGTTGGTATCGACAAATGGGAAGCGCCCTTCAAACATCAGATCACCCATATGCACGACGTTGCTGTCTTTAAACCAGATAATGCTATCGCCATCGGTATGGCTTGGCTGCATGGCCGTGAGCAGGATATCGTGACCATTCATATGCAGTGTCAGCTGTTCGGTAAAGGTCAGGTTAGGCAAGCCTTCGGCTGGGAAATTACTGTCGGCCAGTAAGCGTTTGCGCACATTATCATGGGCAATAATACGGCTATCTGCAGCCAGCAGGGCATTACCACCGACATGATCGCCATGAAAGTGCGTATTCACCAGCACCTGTAGCGATTGCCCCTCGGCCAGCTCATGAAGCTTGGCTTCTATCTTGCTAGCCATTTCGGCAAATTGGGCATCAATCAGTAAGATGCCATCTTCACCTGTCAGGGCAGCCATATTGCCGCCCGCACCAGTCAGCATATACAAGTTTGGTGCTAATTCAGTGGCTTCAACCTGCACATCGGCAAAACGGTCGGCATAAGCTGAGTTGCTCAGTATCAGGGATAGAACGAACACAATAGAAAATAGAAAACGCATCGTAGCTCCTTGGTATTGTTGTTATCTTTTGCATGAAGTATGGCAGATTACGCAGCAACTACCAGCTTAGGGGGCTGGTGCCATGACCGGAAGTTTCTCGTCACGATTTCAGCCTGGGTTCAGTCAGCATGGGTTCTTATGGTGATTAGGATCGGAAGTGCTGGCACATCAAAGTAGCCAGCGCATGGCCAACCAAGGAATAACCATGAAAAAATTGTTTTGTCGTGCAGTGAGTTTGTGTTGTGTGATGCCATGGATGCTGATGGCTGAAACCGTTCTGACCGAACAGAACCTGAGCAAACTGGAAGCGGCTTTGCCAGCTTTGGTCAAGGTTGAGCAAGATAATGTCGACTCCCTGTACCAGGTACGTCTGCAATCCCATTGCGACTGGTCCCGTCATGCTAAAGAGGTGCGGGCTCAGCAGCAGGGGCAAGATTACCTGGACGAGGTGGATCAGATCCTGGCGCAGCATGAGTTGACTGCGCCATTGTTTTTGGAGCTAACGGCGAAGGGCAGTTGGCCGGTGCTGGACTCGATGCAACCCGTTCTGCGGTTATCCCGGCGGGCTTTGCCGTTTTTACCCGAGATGCAGCGCCAACAAACGGAGCAAATGCTGGCACAAACTGATCACATGACTCAGGTCATTGGAGTGTGTTTGACTGAAGCGGATAAAGTGGCCTTAAGCAAGCACAGAGCCCGTTTACTGGCCTTGGCCGGGCGTTTACCCGGTGGCATGCTGCCTTCACAACAGCAGATGCAGACGTTATTGCAAGGCGAGTAAAGATGCGCTAGTGTTTTCTTTCAATGAATCAGGGAGTTGTATCAATGATCGCGACCTTTACTATTGCAGCAGCTGAACCAGAAACGGGCAGCTTAGCTATTGCCACTGCGTCAAACTTTTTGGCGGTTGGCTCCCTGGTACCTTGGGTTGATAGTGGGCATGGTTTGCTGGTATCGCAATCTTTCGCGAACCCGGCGGCTGCACAAGCTGCATTGAAGGTTTTGGCAGAAACCGGCGATTTAGAGCAGGCTTCGCAGCGGTACGCTCTTTCGGATGATATCGTCAGCCAGCGGCAGTTTGGTATCATGAATACAGAGGGTGATGCGCTGTTGTATTCCGGGACAGATTGCACAGCTGCGGTAGAAAGCTATCAGGAAAAGGGCATGTTTTGTCTTGGCAATATGTTAGTCCCTGGCACGATAGACGCCATGGCGGCAGGCTATCAGCAAGCCAGAGCTGATGGTAAGACGCTGGCAGATGCAATGCTGCAAGCTCTTAAGGCTGCACAGCAAGCAGGAGGGGATAAACGGGGTAAGCTGGCCGCAGCCATGTTAATCAAACGAGCTGGATCTGGGTATCTGGGCAGTTCAGACACCTGTCTGGACTTACGGGTGGATGCCGCTGCAGACCCTATTGTGGAGCTGGAGCAGTTGTATGGTATTTTCCAACTGTATTACCCGCATGAGTTTCCACAGCAATGGTTGCGCTGCAGCGAACTTAGTCCAGAGCAGCAGAGCATCCTGAACGATCTGATCAGTCAGTTGGGGCAGCAAGGCACCGCCGGCCACGACTTTAGCAGCCTGCTCGCGCAGCACAATATCGG
>JAIUMG010000186.1 GCA_022565655.1 Alkalimonas sp. | reverse complement strand
TGGATGTTGTGAATGAAAGCTATATGCACAATGTTCCGGCAGGTTCAGAATCACACTTTAAAGTAGTGATAGTCACGCCTCATTTTGATGGCATGCGGTTACTGCAGCGGCACCGGGCTGTTAATGCGGTCGTTGCTGAAGAGTTAGCGAACGATATTCATGCGTTGGCGCTGCATACTTACACACCGAGTGAATGGTATGAATATTACGCGGAAAAACCGCCTGCTTCGCCTAAGTGCATGGGGGGCGAGAAAAAGCTGCCAGTATAGCCAAGCTAAGGCTCGGTAGAGTGCAGGTAGGAAAGCAACGTCCAGACGTTGCTTTTTTTATGCCTGTTTTCGAGAAAAGATTGTGATGATGCGTTTTTGCCCTTTGCAGTGAAAGTTTCGTTGAAAAACATGCTGATCCGACCAGCTTTGGCTGTTAAAGTCTTACACTAGTCGCAATTTAGAAGCAAAACAGGATTTATTATGGTCATTCAACCTAAAGTCAGAGGCTTTATTTGCACCAACGCTCATCCGGTAGGTTGTGCTGCGCACGTCAAATCTCAGATCGATTATGTCAAACAACAAGGCCCTGTAACGAATGGGCCTAAAAATGTACTGGTGATTGGCGCTTCTACTGACTACGGCTTAGCTTCCCGCATCACGGCTGCGTTTGGCTCTGGCGCAAAAACCTTAGGGATCTTTTTTGAAAAAGCACCTACGGCCAGTAAAACAGCATCGGCTGGCTGGTACAATACGGCGGCTTTTGAGCAGGAAGCAAATGCGGTAGGTTTGTGGAATAAACACATCAATGGCGATGCTTTTACCGACGAGTTGAAAGCCCAGGCGATTGAGCTGATTCAGCAGGAAATGGGTAAAATTGATTTGGTGGTTTACAGCCTGGCGGCTCCTCGTCGTAAAGATCCGGTCAGTGGCGAGGTATTTAGCTCAGTGCTAAAACCCATAGCCAAAGCCTATACCGAAAAAAATCTGAATACCAGTAAGCGGGTGATTGAAGAGGTCAGTGTCGAGCCAGCGACGGAAGAAGAGATCCAGCATACCGTCAAAGTCATGGGCGGTGAGGATTGGGAGCGTTGGTTGGATCAACTGAATGCAGCTGGTGTGCTGGCTGAAAACTGCCAGACGGTGGCTTATACCTACATCGGTAAAGAGTTGACCTGGCCGATTTACGGTAAAGCAACTATAGGCAAAGCGAAAGAAGACCTGGATCGTGCAGCTAGCACCATCACTGCCAAGCTTAGCCAAAAGCAAGGTAAAGCCTTCGTCGCCTCACTGAAAGCTGTGGTGACTCAGGCCAGCTCAGCGATACCTATTATGCCGCTTTATATCTCGTTGCTTTACCGTGTGATGAAAGCGGAAGGAAGCCATGAGGGCTGCATTGAGCAAATCAATGGTTTATTCCGTGAAGGGCTCTATGGTACAGCACCATCTTTGGATGAAGCGGGTCGCTTGCGCCAGGATGGTAAAGAACTGGCTGAGCATGTGCAGGCTGAAGTCAAAGCATTATGGCAGCAGGTTGAAACCGATAACATCGATACCCTGACAGACTATGCTGGTTATCACCAGGACTTCCTGGAGTTATTTGGTTTTGGCATTGAAGGCGTGAATTATGATGCGGATGTGAACCCTGAAGTGCCACTGCAGGGTTTGCTTGATTAACTCTAGTTCATGCTAAAAAGCCACCGCTGGTGGCTTTTTTTATGTCTAGGGCCAGGCTGATGGAAACTACCACTAAAGTTTGCTTGGTTGTTGTACGGATAACCAGCTAAAATAGAGGTCTTTTGCAGCAATTTTGTGCAGATTGTCTAGACTTGATGACAACTGATCTTAAGGCGATAAATTTTCAGGATGACATAGATAGCTTCGGCTTTTAATGTTAAAATCCGCGCCATTAATACGTGTATCCGAATTTGGAGCCTGTTTAACACAGAAAGTTCCAACCTCCATCGGGTGCGCTGCGACGTGATGTGCAGCTGAAAAAACTTAACCTGTTTCTTCCCAAACTAGTAGTGCAAGTACGTATGATAAAACTCAAAAAAGGCTTGGACATTCCCCTATCGGGCAGTCCTAAACAAGAGATAACTGACGGGCCTGCTGTTAAACGCGTTGCCGTACTCGGTGAAGAGTTTAATGGTATGCGGCCAACCATGTTGGTTGAAGTAGGCGATAAGGTAAAAAAAGGCCAGGGCTTGTTTGAAGACAAGAAAACACCTGGCGTTGTTTTTACTGCTCCTGCTGCAGGAACCGTTGTCGAAATTAACCGTGGTGCCAAGCGTGTCTTGCAGTCTGTGGTGATTGAAATGGAAGGCAATGATGCCGTTCAATTCGAAAAGTACAGTGCAGACCAGCTCAGTAGCCTGACGTCAGAGCAAGTTCGCAAGAACCTGGTTGACTCCGGTTTGTGGGTTTCGCTGCGCACTCGTCCATTCAGTCAAACGCCTGAGATTGATAGCACGCCTAAAGCGATCTTTATCACGGCGATGGATACGCATCCGTTGGCTGCAGATCCGGCGGTGGTGATCAATGCTGAAGCAGAAGCGTTTAAGCATGGCTTGACGGTGTTATCGCATTTGACAGATGGCAAGATCTACCTTTGTAAGCAAGCTGGCACTGAATTGCCAAGCATGGCTGGAGTGGATCAGGCAGAGTTTAGTGGGCCACACCCTGCAGGGCTACCCGGAACACATATCCACTTTCTGGAAGGTGCGGCTATTCACCGTGTCGTGTGGCATCTCGGGTATCAGGATGTGATTGCGGCAGGAAAGCTGTTCACCACTGGCGAGTTGCCGGTAGAGCGAGTTATTTCCATGGCTGGTCCTGTAGTGAAAAATCCACGTTTGGTGAAAACCATACTGGGTGCCTCACTGGAAGAGCTGACGGCGGGTGAACTTGCCGACGGTGACCATCGTATTATTTCAGGATCGGTATTGTCAGGTACGACTGCCCATGGTGTGCATGGTTATCTGGGCCGTTTTCACAATCAAGTGTCTGTGATCGCTGATGGTAGCGAAAAGCATTTCTTGGGCTGGATTGCACCTGGCAGTGAGAAGTTCTCTGTTACTCGTGCGTATTTAGGGCACCTGAGTCCAAAGAAACTGTTCAATATGACCACGACAACCAATGGCTCTTCGCGTGCCATGGTACCGATTGGAAATTACGAGCGGATCATGCCACTGGACATTTTGCCCACATTGTTATTGCGTGATCTGGTTTCGGGTGATACTGACAGCGCCCAGGCACTCGGCTGCCTTGAACTGGACGAAGAAGACTTGGCTTTGTGTACCTTTGTGTGCCCAGGCAAGTACGATTACGGCTCCATTCTGCGTAGCTGCCTGACGACGATCCAGAAGGAAGGCTAATCATGAGTTTAAAGCATTATTTAGAACGCATTGAGCCGCAGTTTGAGAAAGGCGGCAAATACGAGAAGTGGTATGCGTTGTACGAGGCCATTGCGACAGTTCTATACACTCCAGGGCTAGTAACGAAAAACGGTACCCATGTCCGCGACAGCATCGACCTGAAACGGATCATGATTTTTGTTTGGTTGGCGCTGTTTCCGGCATTGTTTTTCGGCATGTTTAATGTCGGGCATCAGGCGGTTGCTGCACTGGCTGAAGGCTTTGGCACTCCGGATACATGGCAGGTGGCTGTGTTCCATATGCTGGGCGGTAGTCTGACGGAAAGCTCAGGCTGGGGCATGAAAATGCTCTACGGTGCGTGCTGGTTCCTGCCGATTTACGCCGTGACCTTTATCGTCGGTGGCTTCTGGGAGGTGTTGTTTGCTTCCGTTCGTAAACATGAAGTCAACGAAGGTTTCTTTGTGACCTCTATTCTGTTTGCTCTGATCCTGCCCGCGACGATCCCATTATGGCAAGTTGCACTGGGGATTACCTTTGGTGTGGTGGTTGCAAAAGAAGTGTTTGGTGGCACGGGTCGTAACTTCTTAAACCCGGCTCTGGCTGGTCGTGCTTTCTTGTTCTTTGCCTACCCGGCACAAATCTCCGGTGATGCCGTCTGGACGGTAGCCGATGGTTACTCAGGCGCGACTTTGTTAAGTCAGGCGCAAGGTTTACCGTATGAAGCCGGTCAAGCCGGCAATACCCTCTATGCATCGCTGGATTACAGCAACATGCAGTTGTGGTGGGACTCATTCTTAGGGTTTATCCCTGGTTCTGTTGGTGAAACCTCTACCTTGGCTTTGCTGATTGGTGGCCTGGCACTGATTTATTTCCGCATTGCTTCCTGGCGCATTGTGCTGGGTGTGATGGTTGGAATGGTATTGACGGCCTTACTGTTTAACGGCATTGGCTCAGAGACTAACCACTTATTTGCCATGCCTTGGCATTGGCACTTAGTGATTGGCGGCTTTGCCATCGGTATGTTCTTTATGGCTACTGACCCGGTTTCTGCCTCCTTTACCAATCAGGGCAAGTGGGCATACGGTATTTTGATTGGGGTGATGGTGGTGATGATTCGGGTGGTGAACCCTGCTTACCCAGAAGGCATGATGTTGGCGATTCTGTTCGCTAACCTGTTTGCACCATTATTCGATTTCTTCGTGGCTCAGGCCAATATCAAACGGAGGCTGGCACGCAATGTCTAGTAAAAACGATACCATCAGTAAAACACTGATTGTGGTGATTTCATTATGTCTGGTCTGTGCTTTTGTAGTATCGACAGCCGCAGTGCAACTGCGGCCGTTACAAGAAGCTAATCAGCTATTGGATGCCCAAACCAATATTCTTCGTAGTGCGAAAATTCTGGAAGGTGCTGCGTCGCCGGCCAAAGTTCGTGAGTTATTTGCCAAGCATGTGGAAGAGCGAATAGTTAATCTATCAACTGGTGAGTTTACCGATAAAAACCCAGCTGAGTTTGATTACCGATCTTCATGGCGTGACAATGAGCTAAGCACGCAATTGAGCAAAAAGGATGATGTCGCTTCTATTCGGCGCAAACCTCATTATGCACCGGTGTATCTGGTTACAAATAATGAAGGGGAGTTGTTTTCAGTGGTGTTGCCGGTTCACGGCTATGGCTTGTGGTCTACCATGCATGCCTTTATTGCGCTGGAAACCGATGGCAATACCATCATTGCCATGAACTACTATGAGCAAGGTGAAACACCAGGCTTGGGTGGCGAGATTGAGAACCCACGCTGGATTGGTCAGTTCGAGGAGAAAAAACTCTTTGATGAGCAAGGCAACTTAGCTCTGAACATCGTCCGCCCGGGCAATGCCTCCGATCCAAACCATCATATCGATGGCTTATCAGGCGCAACGCTTACCGCCAATGGTGTCCAGAATACCTTTACCTTCTGGATGGGAGAGCAGGGCTTTGGTCCTTTCCTGAGCAAGGTTCATCAAGGAGCACTGAACAATGGCTAATGCAAAAGAAATTAAAACCGTACTATTTGGTCCGATTTTTGCGAATAACCCTATTGCCTTGCAAGTGCTAGGTGTTTGTTCTGCTTTGGCAGTAACAACTCAGATGGCCACTGCTTTGGTGATGTGTTTTGCATTGACCTTTGTACTGACACTGTCGAACTTTTTTATCTCTGTGATCCGTAACCACATTCCATCCAGTGTGCGGATTATTGTGCAAATGACTATCATTGCCTCCTTGGTCATTATCGTCGACCAATTGCTGAAAGCCTATGCGTATGATGTTTCGAAAGAGCTGTCGGTTTTCGTTGGTCTGATTATTACCAACTGTATCGTCATGGGACGTGCTGAAGCCTATGCCATGAAAAGCTCACCTGGTATGAGTTTGCTGGATGGTCTTGGTAATTCCATGGGGTACAGCCTGGTGTTGATGGTGGTTGCCTTTATTCGTGAGTTAGGTGGAGCTGGCTCGGTCTTTGGTGTGGAAATTATGCCACTGGTCAGTGAAGGTGGTTGGTATCAGCCGATGGGTATGTTGTTGTTGGCACCAAGTGCTTTCATCATTATTGCCTTCTTCATCTGGGTGCTGCGGACGTTCCGTCCTGAGCAAGTTGAGCAGGCATAAGGAGCTGACAAATGGGATTAGAGCATTATATTGGTTTATTTGTCCGCGCAGTGTTTATTGAAAACCTGGCGCTGACTTTCTTCCTGGGTATGTGTACTTTTCTGGCTGTGTCCAAGAAAGTGACCACTGCCTTTGGCCTGGGTGTTGCCGTGATCGTGGTGTTAGGTCTGGCAGTACCAATCAACAATATCGTTTATCACAACCTGTTAGCACCAGGTGCTTTGGAGTGGGCTGGTTTCCCTGATGCCGACCTGAGCTTCCTTGGCTTTATCACCTACATTGGTGTTATCGCTGCGATGGTGCAGATCCTGGAAATGACACTGGATAAGTTTTTCCCGGCGCTGTACAACGCTTTGGGGATCTTCCTGCCTCTAATCACGGTAAACTGCGCTATTTTTGGTGGTGTTGCCTTCATGGTAGAACGTGACTATGGCTTCGGTGAAAGTGTGATATTTGGCTTGGGTAGTGGTGTTGGCTGGGCTTTAGCCATTACCTTGCTGGCAGGTATTCGTGAAAAGTTGAAGTACTCTGATATGCCTGCTGGTATGCGCGGCCTGGCGTCCACCTTTTTAGTGGTGGGCTTGATGGGCCTAGGCTTTAT
>JAIUMG010000185.1 GCA_022565655.1 Alkalimonas sp. | reverse complement strand
CGCCAGGCAACGAAATGCCGAAGAAATTCATGATAAGGCTGCCAGCTATCAGGAAAGTCCCCAGAATAGCAACCATATAAACAACGCCACGCAACGCTTGCTCATTTCGTGTTTTTTGGTCATACCCTTCGGTAATAGCAAGAAACAATGGTGCGGTACTGAATGGATTCACGATGGGCAATAGTGCCGCGACCGTAATGATGATGAGTTCTATCATGACAAGCTCCCTGCAACAGTACAGCTAGGTTGTTCTACTTAAATTATTGTTATTATTAGTTATTTGAATTATAGCTAATTTAAGTACTAAAGCAACTTTCGCCAGTTAGACAGCTTTGTCAATGTGGTGTTCTTCTTCGATTAAACGTGCCCTAGGTAAGGTTGGAGCAAGCCACGAACATTCACCTGGGCTTGTAAACGAGCGGCCAGTAAATAAAGGCCACCAATTTTTCGGTGCAAGAAAATGGCATCAGCTGGCGGTGTATGCCAGTAGTTGTGTTGCAGGCTGAGCGCAGTGCCTGCTTCACGAATACGGCTAGCGAGATCACTGTGGCCGAAATCAAATGGCTGATCGTTTTGCAAAGGCTCACATGCCAGTTGCACCAATTGCAATATCCGCTCACGCTGGCTGGCTTCGATGTCTTGACTGAAAAAACCGATATCTCGCATCGCCTGCTCTACCCCTGCTTCATCCTTATTAAGTGCCGAAGCAAATAGCAACCGATAGGCGTCACTGAATGTTGTGTCGTAATCACGACAGGCACCAAAGTCCAGCAACACCAATTGATTGCTGCTATGGTTGTAGCGGTAATTGGCGAAGTTAGGGTCAGTTTGTACCAGGCGAAACTCGAACAGCTCTTTAAAAAACAATTCAAATAACAGCACCATCACTTGATTGCGTAGTGCTTGTGGCTCGGCTTGCAGTGATTCTACCGCTACCCCTTCTACAAACTCCATGATCAGCAAGTTGGCGGTGGAAAGCTCAGTATTCGGTTGTGGCACTAAATAACGTGGATCATGCTGCAAATGTTGGTAAAAACGAGCCATGTAGTCGGCTTCTTGGACATAATCGGCTTCGCGTTGCAGCTGTGTCTTAGCCTCATCAAGCAAAGCGCCGTAATCCATGCCTGCCGGTAACAAACCACTGATTTTCAGTAAGGAAGCGACATTGTCAACATCACTTTCAATGCTTTGTTTTACGCCGGGGTACTGCACTTTTACCGCCAGTAATTGCCCATTGTCATGTTGAGCGCGATGGACTTGCCCTATCGAGGCTGCAGCCATGGGTTTAAACTCAAAGTCGGCAAAATGACGTTGCCAGTCGGTGCCAAGCTCATTGCGAAGTACCATCGCCAGTTGCTTAGGTAGCATCGGGTTGGCATTGTCACGTAGCCGGGCTAATAACTCTGCCAGCTCAGCGGGTAACAAGTCACCGGCATCCATCGATAACAGTTGGCCCAGCTTCATGGCCGCACCACGCATATGCGCTAATTTATCGGTAACTCGTTTAATGTTGCCAGGAGTTAGCAACAAATCCAGCCGGTTACTCTTCTCGCCATTCGCCATTCGCCTGGCACCCTCTGCCAGCATTCCCCCAGCTAATTTACCAGCCAAACCAGCTAAACTGCTAAA
This sequence comes from Alkalimonas sp., assembly GCA_022565655.1. Taxonomy (GTDB): domain Bacteria; phylum Pseudomonadota; class Gammaproteobacteria; order Enterobacterales; family Alteromonadaceae; genus Alkalimonas. Next base: position 5,009 of record JAIUMG010000185.1, on the reverse strand, counting down.
GCGGGCAAGTCGCCCGGATGGAACTTTACTACTGGAAGCCATCGTGATCCTGTTTTACTATCGAAAAGATAACATCTACTACGTGATTGAAGCCTTTCTGGCTCATTAACTCATACCTTCATTTCAGCTGGCAAGGAATCATAATGACTGAATACAAACCACCTAAAGTCTGGAAAAACACAGTAAGTGGCGGCAAGTTTGCCAACATTAACCGGCCTGAGGCTGGTGCCACCCATGATCATACCCTGCCCGTTGGCCAGCATCCACTGCAACTCTATTCTCTGGGAACCCCCAATGGCATTAAAGTCACCATTATGCTGGAGGAATTATTGGCGCTTGGTCACCAGAATGCCGAGTACGATGCCTGGTTAATTGATATAAGCAAGGGCAATCAATTTGGCAGTGGCTTTGTAGAACTGAATCCCAATAGCAAGATCCCGGCTTTATGTGACCGCAGCGCATCAGATAAGCCCGTTCGTGTGTTTGAGTCGGGCGCTATTTTATTGTACCTGGCTGATAAGTTTCAGTGCTTTGCCGGCAAGAGCTTCACCGAGCGAACCGAGATCCTGAACTGGTTGTTCTGGCAAATGGGCAGCGCGCCCTTTTTAGGCGGGGGCTTTGGTCACTTTTACGCTTACGCGCCAGAAAAATATGAATACCCAATCAACCGCTATGCCATGGAAGCCAAACGACAACTGGATGTATTGGATCGCCAGTTAGCACAGCATGAATATATCGCCGGTGATGATTACAGCCTCGCCGATATGGCGATCTGGCCCTGGTATGGTGCTCTGGCGTTGGGGCAATTATACAATGCCGCTGAATTCCTTGATGTACAGAGCTATCAACACCTGCAGCGCTGGGCACAACAGCTAAGCAAACGCCTAGCGGTGCAACGAGGCCGATTGGTTAACCGTTCCTCAGACGATGGTTCTACCCTGCCTGAGCGCCATAGCATAGAAGACTTTCATGCCATTAAGGGGCTCTAAAAAGTTTAACTCATTGCAAAGCTTGTCTAGGCTCTGCGTCTAAAGTCGGCTGGTGAAGCTGGAATAAAGTGCGTATAAATAAAGAGTGTTGTTTTTACTGAGGCAAGATAGATGCTAAAACATGCTTTTTTTGTCTGTGCAATTGGCTGGGTTTTGCCTCTAGTTGCTTCAGGTCCCGGCTCTGCGGCTACTTCAGATCAGGCGGTCGCAGCCGTTGCCAGCCCGGATCGCTATGGCGCTAAAACAGCCGAGCTGATCCTGCAGCAAGGTGGAAATGCAGTGGATGCAGCTATCGCCACTGCCTTTACTCTGGCTGTAAGTTACCCCGAAGCTGGCAATATCGGTGGTGGTGGCTTTATGGTGATTTGGTTTGAGGGTAAACCTTATTATCTTGATTATCGCGAAACCGCTCCGCTTACTGCCAGCCGTGATATGTACCTGGATGAAGATCGTCAGGTAATTGATAATCTGAGCCTGTTGGGCCATTTAGCATCCGGCGTTCCAGGTACCGTCATGGGCATGTGGCAGGCGCATCAGCGCTTTGGCTCCCTACCCTGGGTTGATCTGTTGCAACCAGCCATTCAACTGGCTGAGCAAGGTTTTGTGGTACCAGATAATCTTCAGCAATATGGTGGCAATGCCCAGGAACGTTATCGGGGCAAAACAAATTTCGCCGATTATTTTACCGGCATGAAGGCTGGTGAATTATTTAAGCAGCCCGAGCTGGCTGCAACCCTGCGCCGTATTGCTGAACAAGGAGCAGACGATTTTTACCACGGCACAACCGCCGAACTGATTGTGGCTGAAATGCAGCGTGGCACCGGCTTAATCAGTGCCGACGACTTAGCCCGTTATCAGGCCATTTGGCGCGACCCGCTAGTGTTTCCCTGGCGTGATTACCAGCTTATTACGGTGGCGCCACCAAGCTCTGGCGGCATTGCGCTCAGTCAGTTACTGAGTTTAAATCAGCACCGCCAGCAAGACTTTACCGATGTCTCCCATAATTCAAAGCAGTATGTACATTTACTGGCTGAAATTTCTAAACGGGTATTTGCCGATCGGGCTGATTATTTGGGCGATCCTGGCTTTACCCAGGTACCACAGCAACAGCTGCTGGACCCGGATTATTTGGCACGTCGGGCCAGTGAAATTAACTCCGAATCGATATCGCCAACTTCGCAGGTTAAGCCTGGTTTGGAGTCCCGCCAGACCACGCACTTTTCCATTGTTGATCATGCTGGTAATGCAGTGTCAAACACTTACACGCTCAACCTGGATTTTGGCAGCGGTGTGGTGGTAACCGGGGCTGGCTTTTTGCTAAATAATGAAATGGATGATTTTGCCATCAAGCCTGGTGTTCCTAATGCTTTTGGCGTGGTCGGTGGTGATGCCAATGCTATCGAACCGGGTAAACGGATGCTATCTTCGATGACTCCCAGTATTCTGGTGCAGGATAATGAAGTACGGTTGGTGATTGGCACACCGGGCGGATCGACTATTTTCACTTCGGTCTTTCAGGTGATCAGTAACCTCTATGACTTTGGCTTACCTCTGGCTGATGCCGTCGCAGCACCTCGTTTTCATCATCAATTGTTGCCGAAAGATCAAATTGCTATGGAGCCCTATCAGCCACTTGATGAGACCATACAGCAAGCCTTAAAAGATATCGGCTATCGTTTGGTACTGCAGCGTTGGAGCCTGGGAGATATTCAGGCAATCCAGATCACTGAACAAGGCATTGAAGCGGTATCAGATCCGCGGGGGCGCGGTAAGTCACTGTTGATTGAATCAAGCAAGCTGTAACATAAACCCTCTCAACCTAACCAGGCAAGACAATATAGACATTTTCAAACTGTAGATCATCGTTTTGCCCGGTAGGTTCTAGCTGAATGAACCAGGCACCAACCTGGTTGATCTCCAGGCACTGCTCCACGGCAAAGACGTTGTCTGTGTGCGGCTTATCCCATTGGGCTAACTGCTGCGCTTTGGCTTTTTGTTTGGCTTCTGCTCTGTCCTTAGCGACAACCACCAGATAGCGGTGATCCTCTCCAAAGATGGTGTCGTGATAACCACCGAGGTTCAGGAAAAACAGCTTCTGTGTTTGCTGCTGAGGAGGCTCTTTAACCAGCTGTACCCGGTAGCCATCAACAGCCTCAATACGCATCCAGGCATCCATATGCAAGCCTTTTTCCGCACCAAACCACAGCTGACGTAGCTGTGGATAGGTCTGCTCCAGTTCCGCGCCAGCGACAAACACCACATCATGCAGTTCCACATTGGCTTTTGCATGTTCACCGCCCAACATCACCATAAATAAATGCATCACTTGCCTCTATAGCGTTGTATTTTAGGTGATTATAAGGCTATTTACTGTTCAGCTGCAGCTTTATTTAGCCCGTTAACTCAATGTGCTGAGCTGTTCGCCTATCTCCTGCAAGCAACTTGGGTCTTCAATGGTTGATGGGATCTGCGGTGCTTTGCCATCAGCCACATCGCGCAATAATTTGCGCAATATTTTACCCGAGCGGGTTTTTGGTAACTTCGCGACCACCTTTGCTTGTTTAAAGCAGGCAATAGCTCCGATATCTTCTCGAACCATGGCAATCAGTTCCTGTTCCAGCTGACTTGTATTCAGCTCAGAGCCATTTTTAACCACCACTAAACCAACCGGCAACTGGCCTTTCAGTTGATCTTCTACCCCTATGACACAACACTCGGCTACGGCTGGGTGGCGGGCTATAATTTCTTCCATCTCTCCAGTTGATAGGCGATGCCCTGCCACATTAATCACATCGTCCGTTCGCCCCATGATAAATACATAGCCTTCATTGTCGATATAGCCTCCATCACCACTGCTGTAATAGCCTGGGAACGTCGCCAGGTAGCCTGCTTCAAAACGAGCTTCATTGCCCCAGATGGTTTGCAGGCAGCCAGGTGGCAGCGGCCACTTTATAACGATATTGCCTTGCTGATTTGCGCCAACAGCTTGCCCTGTATCGTCCAGCACTTCAATCTGAAAGCCTGGCACCGGTACGGATGAGGATCCCGGCTTAACCGGCAATGCTTCAATGCCCATTAAGTTGGCACAGATGGGCCAGCCACTTTCAGTTTGCCACCAATGATCGATCACAGGTTTATTGGTTTTCTCACGAACCCACTCATAGGTCGCAGGGTCTAGCCGTTCGCCAGCCATAAAAATAGTCTGCACCGAACTGATGTCATGGTTTTGCAACAACAGTGCCTCAGGATCATCCTTGCGAATAGCTCGAAATGCGGTTGGTGCGGCAAAGATCACCTTTACTTGATACTGCTGGCAGATACGCCAAAATGCCCCAGCATCGGGTGTCATTACTGGCTTTCCTTCGTATAAAATCGTGGTGCAGCCAGCAATGAGCGGGCCATAAACGATGTACGAATGCCCCACCACCCAACCAACATCGGAGGCAGCAAAGAACACATCCCCCGCTTGCACGTTATATATTGCACTCATACTGTAGTTCAACGCCACAGCGTAGCCCCCATGATCGCGCACCACCCCTTTGGGTTTGCCAGTAGTGCCGGAGGTATAAAGAATATACAAGGGGTCATCGCCTGCAACTGCCACGCACTCTGCTGGCTTGGCCTGCTGTAGGGCTTGTTCCCAATCGAGATCTCGCGATGCTTCAAGAGCAGCTAAACATTGTGGCCGCTGTACCATCAAAGTATGCAGTGGTTGATGCTCGGCAAGAGACAACGCTTTATCGAGCAAAGGTTTGTAAGGGATGACTTTGTTGACTTCGATACCGCATGAGGCACTGATCACCACTTTAGGGCTGGCATCATCAATACGAACAGCCAGTTCGTGGGCGGCAAAGCCACCAAACACCACCGAGTGGACTGCTCCTAGCCGCGCCACCGCCAGCATCGCCACCACGGCTTCTGGGATCATCGGCATGTAAATCACGACTCGATCACCTTTGCCGACACCAAGTGCCTGCAAGGCACCGGCACACTGTTTCACTTGATGCAATAATTGCTGAT